>JAIVHD010000022.1:1494-18175 GCA_020201235.1 Lysobacteraceae bacterium | reverse complement strand
TGGCGAAGACCAGATTGCGCACGTGCCCGGCGGCCGATTTGCCGCCAACGTCGAATTGGCCGAAGCACTCGCGCCCGGCGAGCGCGCGGCACCGACCCAGGACATGCGTACCGTGGATACCCCAAACGCGAAAACCATCGAACAGCTGGTCGAGCAGTTCGGCCTGCCGGTGGAAAAAACGGTCAAGACGCTGGTCGTGCATGCCGCCGAGGATCAGCCTTCGGCGCTGGTCGCACTGCTGGTCCGGGGCGACCACGAACTCAACCCGGTCAAGGCCGAGAAGCTGGCGCAGGTGGCCAGCCCGTTGACCATGGCGAGCGAGGACGAAATCCGCGCCGCGATCGGGGCCGGACCCGGCAGTCTTGGACCGGTTGGTCTGCCGATCCCGATGATCATCGACCGCACAGTCGCCGCCAGCAGCGATTTCAGCGCCGGTGCCAACATCGACGACAAGCACTTTTTTGGCATCAACTGGGAGCGCGACACTGCCCTGCCCGAGGTCGCCGACCTGCGAAACGTAGTCGCCGGCGACCCTGCTCCGGACGGTTCCGGCACGCTCGAGTTGATCCGGGGAATCGAAGTCGGGCATATCTTTCAGCTCGGCACCAAGTACTCGGAATCAATGAACGCCGTGGTGATGGATGAGGATGGCCGCGCCCGGCATCCGTGGATGGGCTGCTACGGAATCGGAGTATCGCGCATTGTGGCCGCAGCCATTGAACAGAACCACGACCCGGCCGGCATCATCTGGCCCGAGCCGCTGGCCCCGTTCCAGATCGCGATTCTGCCGCTGAATCACAAAAAAGCCCACCGCGTGCGTGAGCTGGCCGAGGATCTCTACCAGCGACTGACCCGGGCCGGAATCGAGGTGCTGCTCGACGATCGCCCGTTACGCCCGGGCGTGATGTTCGCCGACGCCGAACTCATCGGCATTCCGCATGTACTGGTCATCGGCGAAAAAGGCCTGGACAATGACATCGTCGAATACCGCCGCCGCGGTGGCGAGAGCAGCGAAGTTCGGGTCTCAGAAGTCGAGAACTTTGCACTGGGACTGGCAGGCAAAAACACAAGCAAATAACCAGGCCGAACGCTTAAATAGCCCGGGATTTGCCGCCGGGCGCACGGCGCAATGGCCTCTTTGCAAGGTCAGCAACGACCGGTTCAGCTCTGGCTTGTGGCCGATTGGGCATCCGGTCCAGGATGCTGATCGCCGCGCGCGCCCGACAGCGCAATTTGGCGAGCACGCTCACGCAATCCGTCCAGTCTTGCACCGTCGAAACGCTGCCGGCACAACAGGCAGGTACCATCGCTGCCAAACGGCGGAATACCTGAGGCATCAAGGCCCTCGGCCGGTTTGCGGCAACCCCGGCACACCACCCGTCCACAGGACCTGCGAGTCGCATCGAGACTCACGCGATCATCGAACACAAAACATTCGCCACGCCAACGCGACTGCGAGCGCGGCGTTTCGGCAAGATAGCCGAGAATGCCGCCGTGCAACTGATAGACCCTGCCGAAGCCGCGTGTCTTGAGCCAGGCGCTGGCCTTTTCGCAGCGCACGCCGCCGGTGCAAAACATCGCCACCGGGCGCTCAGAATCGAGCTTCTGCTCGCAATAGGCCTTGAACTCGGTAAACGTTGCAGTTTTGGGGTTGACAGCACCGACGAAACTACCAAGCCGAACCTCGTAGTCGTTACGCGTATCGATCAATTGCAATTCCGGATCATCGAGCAGCGTGTTCCAGTCACCGGCCGACAGCGCCTCACCGGGCGGGTGAGCGTGGACGGCTGATGGGCCCGATGCGCCTCGCGGAGCAGGCCTGATTGCAGCATCAAAGGTCACGATTTCATCGCGCACCCGCACCTTCAGGCGCAGAAACGGCGGCTTTTCAACGGTTTGGCGATTGATCACCGGTGCCCGGACATCAAGCTTGCCGGCCAGCCAGTCCAACCAGGCAGTCAATGCCGCCGGCGGGCCGGACAAACTGAAATTGATGCCCTCGTCAGCGACCAGCACCGTTCCCTTCAGCCCCAGGGCCGCAACGAAATTCTCGATCCGCTCGCGCCACAAACGCGGCCGCGAAAGTTGGCGAAACTGGTAACCGCTGATAATTTCCAGCTGCGATTCATGCAGAGCATTCATTCCGACATTCTACCCCGAGCACTTTATGAATTCGCGCGGGACCGCTACGCTGCCGGATATCGCAGCGTTTCCACGCTACCGATAGATCTGCAGACGGCCGGCCTTGTAGTCGGCCCAATACGCTTTCAGTTCGCGCTTGACGACCGGCGTCAGCAGATAGACCCCGATCAGGTTGGGTAATGCCATCGCAAGAATCATCGCATCGGCAAAATCCATCACTGAGGCCAGGTTGATGGAAGACCCGACAACCACAGCCCCGAGCACCACCGCCTTGAAGACCAGTTCCTTTTTTTGACCCTCGCCGAACAGATAGGTAAACGACTTGAGTCCGTAATAGGACCACGAAATGGTGGTCGAGAACGCAAACAACAGCACGGCTAGAAGCAAGATCATCGGAAACCAGTCGAACGCACTGGAAAATGCACGAGAGGTCAGCGCGACGCCCTCGATGTTGCCGCCCGACGGAAGCCCATGATCAAAACGCCGACAAAACCGCCGTACACACCCTCGGGCTGAAACGCGCCCTGGATAATCGACGCGAATGCCGCCGGCAACTGGTCAATGTTCAGCCCGATGATCAGCAGCCCGGCGCTGACATAGACGACACCCATGACGGGAACGACCTTTTCGGTCACGCGTGCGATCGACTTGATTCCACCGATGATGACCATGCCGACCAGCAGCGCGATGACCAGTCCGAAAAGCCAGCCATAGCCATTCAGCGGACTGACCTCACCGCCGGTTACGTTGAGTAGCTGGCTGAAGGCCTGGTTCGTCTGGAACATCGCACCAGCGCCCAGCGTGCCGCCGATGCAGAACACTGCGAACATCACAGCCAGCACCTTGCCGAAAGTCGCCAGGGCCGGGTATTCGCTGGCCACGCCCTTGCTGAGATAGTACATCGGGCCACCGGAAACCGTGCCGTCGGCGTATTCGTTGCGGTACTTGACGCCCAGCGTGCATTCGGCGAACTTGGTGCTCATGCCGAGCAGCCCGGCCAGGATCATCCAAAAGGTCGCGCCGGGGCCGCCCAGCGACACCGCCAGCGCCACGCCCGCGATATTACCCAGACCGACGGTGCCCGACAGCGCAGTCGCCAGCGCCTGGAAATGGCTGACCTCGCCGGCCGCGTCCGGCGAGGTGTAATCGCCACGGACCAGCCGGAAAGCGTGTTTCATTGCACGCAGGTTGATAAAACCGAAATAAAACGTAAAAAAAAGTGCCGCGACAACCAGCCAGAGGACGATGAACGGAATCCCCTCGCCGGCAAACGGGATCGGGATTTCATAAAAAATAAATGCCGACAAGGCGTCCGAGAGCGGCGTCACGGCACGATCGATGACGCCGTCAAGCCCATCCTGAGCTTGCAGCTGCGGTGCGGCCAGCACGGCAAGCGCCGCGAGCCAGATACGGGAAAAGGTCATTCCATACTCCTGGGATCCATCAACAAAAACGTGAACCGAGCATCGATCAGGTCCGCGAACATGAGCCGAGCATCACGAGCCAGCGGTAAGCGATCAGGTGCGTGTGCCGTTTCAGCGCTAGGGCACAACCAGCACCGGGCACGGTGCGGTCTGAACCAAGGCGGCGGCCGTGCCCCCAAAAATACGGGTTCGGGTCGGCCGGTCGCCGGCCCGGCCGACCACAATCATGCTGATATCCCGCTCTTCGGCCAGCTTAATCAACGTGCGCGCGGCGTGACCGTGACGGCCGATGCCTTCGACGCGCAGCCCGCTACACCGGAGCTCAGCCACCCTCGGCTCGATCAGCTTGGTCTGGGCCTTGATCAACTCCTCCTCGCGCCGGCGATGTCGTTCGGCATTCTCCTCGGGCGTCGAAAAAGTGAACGGCGACCAATCGATCACGTAGCAGACCAGTAATTCTGCCTTGGCAAATTGCGCATTCCGCGCCGCACCCGCAAGCGCCCGGTCGCCGCACTCGCTGCCATCGATTCCGACCAGAAAACGTTCCATGGACATTCCTTGGCGATGTTTAATCCGGCAACGCTACCCAAGGCTCTCGCAATTTGCAAATGCTTTTTTAACACGCCGTTCGGCAACGCGTCCAGCTTGCGCCGCCCGATCGCGCTAAGCCGCTCAAATCATTAAAGATAATTGAACAAATAAAAATTGCCCAAGCGCTCAAAATCTGCTAATCTTTACCCGCCAAAACTTTTTGCTGTCGATGCGTTCAAAGTTTCATCATGGAATCGGGAGGAGCGATCAAGAGGTTCGGAAAACAGGTCAGCCGCGTGACAATTGCAGGAGTATCCTGTGCCACGTCCGCCTGCCGCCGATCACCTGAGCCCGCCTCCGCAAAGCCGATGAAGCCCCTCTCGCTCAAATTACTTGCCCTGAAATGGCTGCTGATCCTGCCCGGCCTCGCGCTTCTGTCGAGCACGGGCCCGCTGGCAGAAACGCCGCCGGCACCTGCCTGGCAGTTCGAGCCGTTCGAACAGCAGGCCCGGCCGGTATCGGCACTTGCGATCGCGGGCAATCCGCTCGGTGTTCGCCAGGACGGCTGGCCGAGTGACCGTCCGAGGCTGTCGGTGTTGCTGGACCCGATGCGGCAACTCGCTCCAAAGCCCGAGTCATCAACGTTTTCCTGGTCACTGGATGCCTGGGAAATGAACACCGCGAGCCTGGCACACATCCAGTGCAGCCGTGCCACGCACACCATCGAGTCGTTTCTGGTCGAAGACTGCCGCTTTGTCGAGCAGCCTTTGCCAGAGGATTCGGACAATCTGATCCAGATTCGCGGCCAGTGGATGGCCGCTCCCGGCCTGTCTGTCGGTGCCGGCGTGTTTTCAGGCCGCAATTCAGTGTCGTACCTCGTTGGCAATTCGGCCGGACCGGCTTTGAGCCCCGCGCTGGCGGCATCGAGAGGCCCAACGCTTGATCCCGTAGCCATTTCGGCGGACAGCTCGTCAAGCCTTGCAGCAAACAACGCCGGTGAATTCAATTCCATGCTGGCAGGCCTTTCAGAAGACGTTCTCGGTGCCAACATGAATGTCAGCTTCGGGCTTCAGGTCGGCCAAATGGGCAGTCTTTTGCTCGACCTGCAGCTGGAGCGCTATCAGCGACGACCCGATTCGCTACTGGCCCGAACCCTGCTTACCGACCCTTCACTCGTCGACGGGGCCTCATCAACCGGCTACAGCAATGCCGGCCAGCTCGGAATTGGCTGGCACACGCGCCAATTCAGCGCCGATCTGACCGGGCGCTATCAGGAGTTGCCGCACTGGTTAGGCCAACCGTTTGAAGGCGAATCGCTGCGCTCATTCGACATTGAGTTTTCATGGCGAGCACCAACCCGCGCCTCAATCAGCGTCGGAATCACCAACGTGCTCGATAGTCTGCCCGGCGCGGTCTCCAATGGCTCCGATCAGCGCGTCGAAGATGCCGTCGACGGCATCTACGGCCGCATCCCCTACGTGCGCTACAAGCATGACCTGTAGACTATAGCGCCACGCAACCAGCAGGATGCACTCCGTGAATTTGCTTCAATGGGCACTTGTGCCGATATTGCTCACCGCCTTTTCTGCCGCCTCGGCACAGTCGCCGGAATCGTTCTCATCACTTGAAGAGCGGATGACCGGAAAGGAATTTGCCGAAACCGGTCTCGACAAACTCAGCGCCGATGAGCTGGCCAGCCTCAACCGCTGGATTCGCCGGCGTTCACTGGCCGCTGGCGAGGCAACCGGTTCCGGCGAGCAATCGCTGCCCGACCGACCCGGCGAATTGCCGTCTATCGCAAGCATGGCGCGAGAACCTTTCCAGACACGCGTCATCGGCAAATTCACCGGCTGGACCGGCGAGACCGAGTTTTCACTCGAAAACGGCATGGTTTGGAAACAGACCGGCGACGGGACCTTTTTCATCCCGGAAGTCGAGAACCCGACCGTCACGATTCGACCCGGCGCAATCGGTACCTGGCGACTCAGCGTCGAGGGCTACAATTCATCGACGCGTGTGACGCGCATTCGCTAGTGGGCCATGCGGTTAATCAGGCTCTTCCAGGCTTGCGGTAAAACCGCAGCCAGCCCAGCCACACCCAGGCGCACACATAGCCGACCACCCCGATTCCCAGCAATACCGAAGGCGTCATCGGAATCGGCAGTGCCAGGCCCTGCGGCTCGGCCAGCCACCACCAGATCATGCCGACAACCACTACGGTCATGGCCAGATAGGTGGCATTGCGGGCACGATAAAGTTGATCGCGCCAGCGTCTGAGCAGCATTCGCTCACGTTCGGCCTCGGTCAATTTGACCTGCGGCTCGTGACAATACTGACAGGATTGTGCCTTTGACGAAATTCGGCGATCGCACGCCGGGCAGCGGATAATGGCCATAATTGGAATAATGCCTTTTTCAGCTTGGTAGCGCTTCGAGATCGGGGAAAAACGACACCGTGACCACCAGTCCCGATCGATCCCGGCGGTTGACGAATTCGATACGCCAGTCATACAGATCGCACAAACGCTTCACGATTGAGAGCCCGAGACCGGAGCCCTTGCCGCCGGCCTGCTGGCCACGAAAGTGACGATCGAATACGTACGGCAAATCCTCGGGCGCGATGCCAGGACCGGTATCGAGAATTTGGACCTGTCCATGAGCGACCTCGATTTCCACCGAACCTTCATGGGTATAGCGAACGGCATTCCCAAGCAGGTTTCCCAGTACGACCGAGATCACCGCCTCGGGCGCAATCACATTCAACGGTTGATCCACATGCACGGACAGGGTCAACGGTCGATCCTCGATCAGCGGCTGGTAATTTTCGAGCAATTGCGCGACAATCTGGCCCACATCCTGGTTCGAAGCCTCGCCGGCAGAGCCGCGCTCGGCTCGCACCAGATGCAGCAAGGCGGTTGTCATGTCCGATGACTGACGAGCCGCACGCGCAATCCTCAGCAGCCGTTCGCGCATCCGCGGGCTCAGATTGGGCTGGCCCAGCAGCAGTTCGGTGGCCCCGGAAATTACGGTAAGTGGCGTTCTCAACTCGTGCGACACATCGGCGTTGAACGCCTTGTCACGCTCGACCAGTTCATGCAACTTGAGCGAATACTCGTCGACCACGGTGGCCAGCTGACCGACCTCGTCGTCGGGAAAATAGCGCGCCAGATCGAGCTTGCCCTCGGTGCCCTCCAATGATTCCAGTCGGCGGGCCAAGCTGGAAACCGGGGCCATCACCCGGCCTGCGGACCAGAGACCAAGGGCCAGCGAAAGCAGCGAAAACAGCAACACTGCCCCGGCCAGCGCCCACAGCAGGCGACGAGACAACTCACGGTTTTCAGAGATATCGTAGGTTAAAAAGGCCCAGAGATCGCCCTCTTTGCGAACCGCAGCCTTAAACACCGCGCCATTGGTGGTTACATCATGCACGCCCGTGGGCAGCGCGCGAAAGGCAGCCGGGACAATTTCGGCTCGACCCGGTCGGGTCACGTATCCCTGAATTCGCGAATAGAACGGCTCGATCAGCGATGGGTCCTGGCGCAATTCGGCAAGATACTGGTCGAGCTCCTGTTCCAGCGTTCGCGCGATCAATGCATCCTCGATCCAGGACTGCAAAAACATCACGGCAACCGCGAACAGCACGCTCAACAGCGTGCCAAAGAACAGAAACGACAGAATCAGCCGGCTTCTTAACCTATGCCGGAACTGCATCCGGATCAACCAGACTGTAGCCAATCCCGTGCCGGGTCTTGAGCAACGATTTGTCGAACGGCTTGTCGATCGCCGCCCGAAGGCTGTGAATGTGAACACGAAGACTGTCGCTGTCAGGCAACTCCTCGCCCCAGACATGATGCTCGAGCTCGGCCCTGGAGACGACCGCAGGCGATGCCGACATCAGTTTTTCGAGCAGCTTGAGACCAATCGGGTTGAGATTGATCTGCTTGCCGGCGCGCGATACGGTTAGTGTTTCGAGATTGAAATGCAGGTCGTCGACATTGAGTTCGCGCAACGCGACGCGCTGGCCGCGCCGGGCCAGCACCACCAGCCGCGCCTCGACCTCCTTCAATTCGAATGGCTTGACCAGGTAGTCGTCGGCACCCGAATCAAAGCCGGCCAGTTTGTCGTCGAGCTGGTCGCGCGCGGTCAGCATCAGCACCGGGGTTTCCTTGCGGCCTTCCTCGCGCAGCTTGCGACAGACCTCCAGGCCGTCGAGACCGGGCAGCGCAAGATCGAGAACCAGCGCATCGAACTCGTTGCTCACGGCAAGATGCAAGCCGGTAATGCCGTCGTAAGCGTAATCGACTTCGTGGCCGCGATCGGACAGATAATCGCCCAGGTTGGCGGCGATATCGCGATTGTCTTCAATAATCAAAATTCGCATTGAACGCTCCTTGAACCCGGCTGATTCACCATCGTCCCGGCTGCGACCCCGTCCGCCCCGTATCCGGAGCGGTTCGCTCGGTCGTGCATCCTCACCGGACAGCGGTGCATTCGATCGCGATACAACCCCGACTATTGCACCTGACAGCGTCTCACAACAGCAGGAATGGTGAACAAGCAGGGTGAACGCATCGTCTCGTAGTGGATTTCGGGCCTGTGCCCGCCGCCTGACCAGACAACTTCCTTCGTCGACCGCTGCTGTCGCGCAAGTCTACATCAACTCCGAACCACCAATCAGTCCGTAATCAGTCGATCGCTTGCCGGCCTATTCGTGGTCGAGCAGATCGACATCGCGCATTCCTCGCGAAAGCGACTCGGCATCGCCCCCCTCGCTGAGTTTGACAGCCAGGCGCACTTCGTTGGCCGAGTCGGCATGACGAACCGCCTCCTCGTAGGAAATCCGACCATCCTGGTACAGTTTCAACAGACTCTGGTCGAAGGTGATCATGCCATGATGGACCGAATCCTTCATGATGTGTTTAAGATCCTCGATCTTGCCCTTGCGGATTTTTTCCTGTACCAGCGGGCTGTTCAACAGAATTTCCAGCACCACGTGGCGGCGCCCGCCATCAATTGACTGCACCAGTTGCTGAGCAATGACGGCCTTAAGGTTGAAGCTCAGATCAAGCAGAACCTGGTCGTGCCGGTCCTGGGGGAAAAAGTGCAAAATCCGGTCCAGCGCCTGGTTGGCATTGTTGGCGTGCAATGTGGTCAGGCACAGGTGGCCGGTTTCGGCGAATGCGATCGCATGCTCCATGGATTCGCGGGTCCGGACCTCACCGATCAGAATGACATCGGGTGCCTGGCGAAGGGTATTGCGAAGCGCGACATCAAAGGACTCGGTATCAATGCCGACTTCGCGCTGCGTAACGATGCAACGGCGGTGGCGGTGAACGTATTCAATCGGGTCTTCGATCGAAATAATATGCCCGGTCGAATTTTCGTTGCGATGGCCAACCATCGCGGCCAGCGTGGTCGACTTGCCGGTTCCGGTCGCGCCGACCATCAGGATAATCCCGCGCTTGGTCATGGCGAGATCCCCGAGCGTCTCAGACAGATTGAGATCTTCGAAACTCGGGATTTTAGTCTCGATCCGGCGACAGACCACGCCGATGGATCCGCGCTGGTAGAACGCGCTCATGCGAAAACGGGCAAATCCAGCGATCGAAATCGCGTATTGCAGCTCGGACTCGGCTTTGAACTGCTCGACCTGCTCTTCCGACATCGTACCCAGCACAATGCTGGTTGCCGACTCCCGGGTCAGTGGCTCGCGGCTGATTGGCCGAATCCGTCCGTCAACCTTGATACACGGCGGCGCGCCGACCGTAATAAACAGGTCCGAGCCCTTCTCCTCGTTGAGTAGCTTTAGCCAGCCATCAATGATACTCATAACCAATCTCCATCGCAGGCGTCGAGATCATGATTTCATGCGCCGCAACCCGCCCGCCACCGACTTTCTTCATCAGCGTCTGCGCAACCACAGCGCGCAACGATTCCGAAAGCATCGAGCGGACCATTTCCTTTTCATCGCCGGGGAAAACGTCAATCACCCGGTCGATGGTCTTGGCCGCCGAAGAGGTATGCAAGGTGCCGAAAACCACGTGGCCGGTCTCGGCAGCGGTCAACGCCAGGCGCACCGTCTCGGTATCGCGCAACTCGCCGACCAGGATGATGTCGGGGTCCTCGCGCAGGGCTGAACGCAGGGCTGCATTGAAACCGCGCGTATCCTTGTGAACCTCGCGCTGGTTGATCAGGCAACGCTTTGAGGTATGCACAAATTCGATCGGGTCTTCGATGGTGAGAATGTGACCGGCGACATTGTTGTTGAGGTGATCGACCATCGCTGCCAGCGTCGTCGATTTACCCGAACCGGTTGGCCCGGTGACCAGAATCAGCCCCCTGGGCACATCAATGATGTCGCGAAAAACCGGCGGCGCCTGCATATCCTCCAGTGTCCAGATTTCGTTGGGAATCACGCGGAAGGCCGCACCAGTGCCGCGATCCTGGTGAAACGCGTTGACACGAAAGCGGGCCAGACCGGGCACGTTATATGAAAAATCGACCTCCAGTTCAGCTTCGAAGTCGCGCCGCTGGTGATCGTTCATGGTCGAGTAGATCAAATCCGACATCGCCTTGGCGTCGACCGACGGGAGATTGATGCGGTGGATGTCGCCGTCGACTCGAATCATCGGCGGCAAGCCGGCCGACAAGTGCAAATCGGATGCCTTGTTCTTGACCGTAAAAGCCAGCAGTTCTGTGATGTCCATACGATTCCCCGGATTCAGATTCGGCGCGTTTCAGATAAACATTTCCGTAGAATAGCCGATCATACCCGATAACCGCGCGGCAACAAAATGCAAGCCAATCAACCACGACCGGTCCGACTTGCCGAAGTCGAGCAGCGTATTGAGCAGGCCTGCCTAAAAGCCGGCCGCAAGCGTGATGAGGTCGTGCTGCTTGGCGTCAGCAAAACGCGCTCGGTCGACGAAATTCGCACGCTCTATGGCGCCGGACTGACGCGCTTTGGCGAAAATTATGTCGCCGAGGCCATCGAAAAGCTCGACCGGCTCACCGATCTCAAGCCACAGTGGCACTTCATCGGGCCGGTCCAGTCGAACAAGACCCGCATCCTGGCCGAACGATTCGACTGGGTCCAGAGCATCGACCGGGCCAAAATCATTCGACGCCTGGGCGAGCAGCGAAGCCCTGAACAAAACGCCCTGAACGTCCTCATCCAGGTCAACATCGACCACGAAGACCAGAAATCCGGTTGCGATCCAGAGCAAGTCGATCGACTGACCGAGGCCATTGCCGGTCAGCCGACACTTTGCCTGCGAGGCCTGATGGCGATCCCTTCGGCCAATCAAGCGCCTTTCAGCACGCGCCAGGCGTTTGCACGCCTGCGGGCCCTGTATGAGCATCTCCAGGGCCGGCATTGCGCTGTTGATACGCTGTCGATGGGCATGTCCGGCGATCTCGAGGACGCCATCGCCGAAGGCTCGACCATGGTCCGGATCGGAACGTCGCTGTTCGGCCCGCAGGTTGACTGAGTCAATCCGAAGTATTGCCTGTCCGGTGAGGATGCGTGACCGAACGAAACGCCGCAGACGCCGGACTTGGCGCTGCCACAGTCCGCGGGATGGTGAATCCGGTGGGTTTAACCGGTCGCCGTGAATCCTCCGGGCCGGTCGTCACAGCGCCGGGTTGGGGTAGAATTCGCGCATGTCAAAGCAAATCGCATTCATCGGTGCCGGCAACATGGCGCGCGCCCTGATCGGTGGCCTGTTGGCCCGCGACACCGATGCCAGACAACTCATAGCGGCCGACCCGAGCGCCGACACAAGGGCACACATCGAGCAGGATTTCGGCATCGCAACGGCGTCCGACAACCGCGGCGCGGTCGCGGGTGCCGACATCGTGGTGCTGGCAGTCAAGCCCCAGGTGATCGACCAAGTAGCCGAAGACATCGCGCCGGCCTTAAACGCGGGCTCGGTCGTCGTCAGCGTGGCCGCCGGAATTCCGCTTGGACGTCTTCGACGGGTTCTCGGCGATCGTCAGGCGCTGGTACGGGTCATGCCGAATACGCCTGCACTGTATCGTGCAGGCGCGACCGGAATGCACGCGCCAAGCCCGTGCACGCCCAAGCAAAAGGCCGGCGTTCAGCGGCTGTTCGAAGCGGTTGGCCGGGTTTTCCCGATTAAAGACGAGGCGCTGATGGACGTCGTCACGGCCGTTTCCGGTTCCGGCCCGGCATATTTCTTCGCCCTCGCCGAGGCCCTGGCCCAGGCCGGGCAGACTGCCGGACTGGACCCCGAAACGGCCCGCGAACTGGCCAACCAGACCGCCGCCGGTGCCGGCACGATGCTCGCAGGCGAGCGTATCGATGCCGGCCTGTTGCGCCGCCAGGTCACCTCGCCTGGAGGTACCACGGCCGCAGCGCTGGCCGAACTCGATCAAGCGGGCTTTGGCTGCATTGTCCAATCCGCCGTCGATGCCGCCGTTGCGCGGGCCCGCGAACTGGGAGCGTCCTGATGGGCGGTTCGGTTGGCAGCGCCTTCGGGTTCCTGATCGAGACGCTGTTCAGCCTTTATCTGGCCGCATTGCTATTGCGTGTGCTGCTTGAAGCCGTCGGGGCCGAATATTACAACCCCATCTGTCAGGTCCTGCTAAAGATCACCGAGCCTCTGGTGGCACCGCTGGCCCGGCTCATCCCGCGGCTCGGCCGGTTCAACACCGCCGCGGTGGTTGTGATGGTGATCATCCAGACCATTTCGGTCATTGCCGTACTCGCGATCTCGGGTTATCCGATCGACCCCCTGCAGGCGCTGATCATCGCCATCTACCGGCTGATCCGGCTTTTACTGGTGATGTATCTGGTCCTGATCATCGCCGAGGTCATCCTTTCCTGGGTCGGCGGCGCGCTGCGTCATCCGATCATCCCGCTGATCTACCAGTTGACCCGCCCGGTGCTGGCACCGATTCGCCGTGTGGTCCCGAGCATCGGCGGCCTCGACCTGTCGCCCCTGATCGCGATCATCGGTATCCAGTTCCTGATGATCCTGATTGGCATCCGATGAAATCACCAACGCATCCGTGCGGTCCAATGCTTCGAGTCATGAACAATTCGCACGGTTCAGACTCCAAAACAAACCCGCGTGTGCGCGGCCTGAACGATGAACTCATGGAGAAATGAAAAATGCGCATTCTGATCCCAACCCTGATTGCCATAGCACTGGCGTGTTCTGCCTGGACACTGCAGGCGCAGCAGTCCCAGGGTTTTGGCCCTTATGAAATCCATTACAACACGCTCAACACCAACTTGCTGTCGCCAGATGTCGCAAGCGTCTATGGTATCCAGCGAGCCGGAACCCAGGCGATGCTCAACATTACGGTGCTGGAAAAACAAAGTGGACAAGCCGTACCGGCGCGCGTGTCAGCCACCGCCGTCAACCTGACCGGCCAGCGGCGCGATATCGAACTGCGCGAAGTCCGCGATCAGGATGCAATCTACTACATCGGCCAATTCCGCATCCATGACCAGGAAAACCTGAATTTCTCCCTCGATATCAACCCCGACGGCCATTCCGGCGCACCGTACAAACTCACATTCCGCCAACAGTTTTTCACCGGCTGAACCCGGTCATCGTTCAGGCCCGGTGTGCGGCCAATGGCCCCCGCCACAACCATTCGATCAGTTCCGCGCGGCCTTCCGGCTCGAGAGCAACCCGCAACTGGCGGGTGAAGTCGTGCAGTGAGACCGATTGGCGCTGCAGCCGTCCGGCTTCGGCCAGCAACTCATCGACTTCCTGTCCCGAAAGCCCGAAATGATCACGAATGGCGCGCTCGATCACCGGCAACTCAGCGGCCTCACCGCCTTCGTCGGTGGCGGCGAGTTCGATCAGCAAAATCGCGGCCGCACGCGGTGTCGCATGTGCATCGTCCGGCGCTTCGTGACGGCTGATGATCTGTTTCAACGAATCGAGAAAATGGGTCATGGCGTGTTGGCTGACGTTGGGCGATGGTCTTTGGGCGATGGGCCTGAATAAGCCGTGTTTAGATGTCGGTGGCGCGAACTTTCACGATACGATACCACCATGACTCCAGAACGAAAGCAGCGTATTGTCAAGACCGCGCGGGCACGCCAGCCCGACCTGACGGTTTTTATGGAACGGGTCCACAAACCACACAACCTGGCGGCGGTGCTGCGCACCTGTGATGCGGTCGGCGTCCTGCATGCCCATGCCGTCCCCGGCGAGCACGGCTTGCCAGCGCTCAACAACACCGCCCAGGGTGCCCAACGCTGGGTCGGCCTGAGCCGTCACGCCGACTCGGCCAGCGGCATTGCGGCCTTGCGCGAGCTCGGCTTTTCCTGCCACGCGGCGCATTTTTCCGAGCGCGCGGTCGATTTTCGCCGGCTCGACTACACGCGCCCGACCGCAATCGTGCTCGGCACCGAGAAATTCGGCGTCAGCGAGCAGGCACTGGCGCTATGCGACGGCGAAATCGTCATTCCGATGCACGGCATGACCCAGTCACTCAACGTCTCGGTCGCGTGTGCGCTCATTCTCTACGAAGCCGAACGGCAGCGCAGCCTGGCCGGCATGTACGACGCTCGCGAGCCCGGTGAATCGCCCTGCAAAGAGCTCATCGATGCGTGGATTGCGCGCGACCTGGCGCGCCGTAAGTCCGACTGATTCACTCCCTGCGTAAACCCCTACGTTGCATCAATTTTCGGGTCGGAATCGCTATGCTGCCCGGTTCTGTACTCGCGTTACCAATAAGGCAGGTTCACGGATAGAGCAATTCGCGCGTCCATTGCAAATCGCCGGCGGTGTAGCAGATTCGTTCGTGCAGGCGGAATTCGCGCCCGTACCAGAACTCGACACGGTCGGGGTCAACGCGGAAGCCGGACCAGTGCGACGGCCGCGGTATCGGCTTGTCGGTGTATTTCGTTTCGAATTCGGCGACCCGGTTCAACAGGGTTTCACGCCGATCAAGCGGGCTCGACTGGCGCGATGCCCAGGCACCGATGCGGCTACCGCGCGGTCTTGATGCAAAGTATTGATCGGCGTCCTCGGGCGAAACCGGTACGCTGCGTCCGTCGATCAGCACCTGTTGCTCCAATTCACGCCACCAGAACACCAGGCTGACCCAGGGGTTAACTTCCAGATTACGGCCTTTGCGGCTATGCAGGTTTGTATAAAACACAAAACCATCCGCATCGAAGCCCTTGAGCAGCACCGTGCGCGCGCTCGGCCGTCCCTCGACGTCTGCGCTCGCAAGAGTCATCGCCGTGGGTTCAGGCACCTCGCTTGCGACTGCCTGATCCATTCCATGGGCAAATCGCGCAACAATTTCATCGCTCAGTTTCATTTCAGCATCGCCTCGTATCCGGCCCGATAATCGGGGTACTGTAGCGTAAAACCGGTCGAAAACAGCCGGGCGGCCGAGACGCGTTTGCCCTGGCCCCGGGCGGATTGGGCCGGCTCGTGTGGCGGCGCGGCACTCAGTCGCGTCGCCAGCCAGTCAAGCACCTCCCGGCGCGGCGCAGGTTGGGCGTCGCTGGCAATATAGACCGGGTCGGGGTTTTCCATTGCCAGCACATGGGCCAGCGCTGCAGCACAGTCATCGGCGTGGATTCGGTTGGTCCAGACCGGCGGCGAGCGTTGGCAGACCACGTTGCCGGCGCGAACCTTTCGAATCAGGTAATCGCGTCCGGGGCCATAAATACCGGAAAAACGCAGCACGCACGCGCCAGCCTGGCGCGCCAGCTGCTCGGCCTCCAGCAGTATCCGGCCGTTGAACGCCTCTGGATGGGTTGGTGAAGACTCGTCGACCCACTGGCCATCCTTCTGGCCGTACACAGCCGTGCTTGAGACCAGCACCAGCCGTCGGGTCTCGACGCGTTCCAGCAAGGCACAAAGCCCGTCCACGTAGATGGAGCGATAGGCCTCGGCTGTGCGTTCACCGGGCGTGGCGGTATACACCACGGCATCCCAGTCGCGTCGCACCGCACGCAGGCTGTCGCGATCGCCGAGATCGGCCTGCACGGGCTGAATCGACGACGGCAGGCCTTGAGGATTGCGTCTCAGGCCATGCGTGCTCCAGTCGTCGAGCCGGGCAGCCAAGCGCTGCCCCAGGTCGCCGCAACCGGCAACCAGCAGATGCCGGCTCGGGTGCTTGCTCACGCGTGCTGCGGCTGCGGCTCCGCGATCGAGCCCTGGCCACCGGCCGGCGGTCCGCCGCGATCCGGCGGCGGCAGAGTCCGCAACCAGATCAGCCAGACCACCAGCGCATCGAGAATAATCAACGCCTGCCACAAATACAGATGGAACCAGTTGAACCAGGTCATGTTCCACTGGCCGAGATAGAACAGGCTGATGATGCGCACCAGGTTGAGACCTTGTATCGCGGCAAAGCCAATGGCAAAACCAATGATCTTGTGTTTAAAGGGTGCCGGAAAAGCAAAGATTGCAGCAAACAGGATAATCAGCGCCTCGACGCCGTTGCAGCCCGGCTCGATGGATACCGCAAAGCCCGTTTCCAGGTCTCGAATGACCTTGCCGGCCGAGACGACGCCCGTATCGAACAATTCGATCAGGTTGACGCTGACCCAGGCAATGCCGGCGGTAAACGGCAAAATCA
>JAIVHD010000022.1:0-1428 GCA_020201235.1 Lysobacteraceae bacterium | reverse complement strand
TTCCTGGACCGGCTTCAGGACCTCGATCGTAAACAGCGAAACCAGCATTACGACAAACACGATGAAGAAGCGAATCATTCGGACGGGCTCGATAAAGGCAAGAGCTTGTTATGGTACCCAATTCCGGTCCACCGGACGTCGATGAATTACGCCCGACCGGTGAGGTCACACAGAGCCGCGCGCCACGCCTCCAATTTCTGTGCGCGTGAGCACGCCGCATGCGCCGGACTGGTCGACGGCAACACGCGGCACTCGATATTGGCCAGCGACGGGCTCAGGCCCGGGAGAACGTGCAGGGCCCAGAAACGTGCTGCGGTCTGACCGTTAAACACGATCCGGCTGATGTCCGGGCAATGGCCTAAAAACGCGCTGAAGTCATTGACCCGGATGGTCTCACGGCGGATCGCGCTGTCGAGACTGCCGGGGCGCACGCACTCGGCCAGCACGTCCCACAGTGCGATTCGCCGGCGACCAACAAGATCGAGCCTGTCGCGGTAGTCAAGACCGGCGTCAAACCCCAGGAGTTCAGACAGGATCGGCCAGAAGGCATTGCGCGGATGCGCGTAATACTGTTGCTGCTGAAGCGACGCCTGGCCCGGCATGCTGCCCAGGATCAGAACCCTGGCCGAGGGTGAGCAGACCGGCGCAAACCCAGTGCTGGACAGGCTCATAAGCGCGTCCCGGGATTCGCTGCGGCCAGCGTGCGGGCGATCGATTCGGGCACCGCGCATCCAGGCTTGATCTTGCCGGCAAGCATTGCCCCATCCATGGACGCCTCGAACGCCACCGAAGCCGGCCTGCGCCGGCCGGCAAGCACGCCATAAAGCCTGGCCGGTGCGAAGTCGCACGGCCCGGCGTATCGAATCGAATGGCTTGATCTGGCCCATTGCATCGGCAACTACTGTAGCATTCGCGGCATTGAATATTCGCGAATAGCCAGTGCGTAACATCTTCCTGATCGGCCCAATGGGCTCGGGCAAGACCTCTCTGGGGAGACGGATCGCGTCCCGGCTGGGGCTCGATTTCATCGATGTAGATGAACAGATCGAACGACGGTGCGGGGTCGAGGTGCGGCTGATTTTCGAAATCGAGGGCGAGGCTGGATTCCGCGAGCGCGAAAGCACCATGCTGGCCGAAATCGCGCGGCGCGACGGCCAGTTGATCGCGACCGGCGGCGGATCGGTTCTCGACGCCCGCAATCGCGAAGTCATCGGCGCATCCGGCCTGGTCGTGTGGCTCCGGACCTCGGTCGACCAACAACTCTCGCGCCTGTCGCGCGACAAGCGCCGGCCGCTGTTGCTCGCACCGAATCGGCTCGAACTGCTGACCGACATGGCCGCCGTGCGCGATCCGATTTATGCCGCGCTCGCCGATATCGTATTTGAATCCAGAAACCGCCCGCTTGCGCAAATGGCGCGGGCCCTGGAA
>JAIVHD010000205.1 GCA_020201235.1 Lysobacteraceae bacterium | reverse complement strand
AAATTAGGCTACTCAAAGAAAGACTCTTGAGTCAAGCCAAGATTATTCGTTCTTTAGAATATATAGAAATAAAGGGTGCCGCGCTTTCTGGATAAGCTCACAGAATAATTCTCGTTTTGTGATCTAAGTCAAACGTAGAACAAACCTGACCGAACGCACCGGAAGCGTACTCGCCTGTCCACCGCAGAAGAATCCGGGATAATGCGGGCTTCCGAAGTGAGCGGCCGTTTGCATGGCGTTTGACTCTCTGACCTTCGCCGGTTTTATCGTGGTGCTGTTTTCGCTGGTGGCGATGACGCGCGGCTGGCGCGCGCGAAAGCTTGAGTTACTGGCGGCCAGCTACCTGTTTTACGCGGCCTGGAATCCGGTTTTCATCATCTTGCTGCTCGGCTCGACGGTCATCGACTGGCATGCTGCGCGGCGCTTGCATGCAAGCCAGGAGGCAAGCAGCCGGCGGCTGTGGCTGCTGGTTTCGCTGGTAGTCAACCTCGGCCTGCTGGGCTGGTTCAAGTACGCCGACTTCATGATCGCCAATTTCAACGCAGCGCTGGCCGGGCTCGGTTTCGGCGCGGCCTTCCGGGCACCGGCACTGGACCTGGTGCTGCCGATCGGCATTTCGTTTTACACCTTCCAGACGCTGTCCTACACCATCGACGTTTATCGCCGGCGCATCGAGCCGGGCACTCGCTTCAGCGATTACGCGTTGTATGTCAGCTTTTTCCCACAGCTGGTCGCCGGGCCGATCGTGCGCTATTCGGAGTTCATCGGTCAACTGAACGAGCCGCAGCGTATTCGCGCAAGCGATGTCGAGCATGGTGCGGCCTGGATCATCGGCGGGCTGTTTTTGAAAACGGTGCTGGCCGACAGCCTGTTTGCACCGGTTGTTGACGCCGGCTTCGCCTCGCCCGGCTTGCTGTCCGGCGTTTCGGTGTGGGCCGCCCTGGTCTCATTCAGCGGCCAGATTTATTGCGACTTCGCCGGCTATTCGCTGTGCGCGATCGGGGCTGCGCGACTGTTCGGCTTTCGCCTGCCGATTAATTTTCATCTGCCGTATGCCTCGATCGGCTTTTCCGATTTCTGGCAACGCTGGCATATTTCGCTGTCGAGCTGGATTCGCGACTATCTTTACATCCCGCTCGGCGGTAACCGTCACGGCGTAACCCAAACCATGCGCAATCTGATGCTTGCAATGGGCCTTGGCGGCTTGTGGCACGGCGCGGCCTGGACCTTCGTGCTGTGGGGGCTGCTGCACGGGCTGTTTCTGGTCGTCGAACATGGCATCATCCGGCTATGGGTAAGCCTGCGCCTGCCGCGCGGCCCGCTGCTCGGACTGCTGGCCGGGGCCCTGACCTTTGCGGCCGTTTCGCTGTCCTGGGTGCTGTTCCGGGCCGAATCGCTGCCCCAGGCGGTCGCGTTTTACCAGGCGCTGTCGCGATTCGATTCATCGTCCGCGCCGACCACGCTGGCAAGCCTGGCGCTGCTGGCAATGGCGCTGCTGCTGGCCTGGCATGCGCTGCTGCGCAAGCGGTTACTGTCGGAGCTTTATCCGCGCATTCCCTACATGCTGCGCGGTCTGATCGTGGGCGTACTGCTGGCCGCGGTCCTGCTCAGCCCGGGCGACGATCGCGCCTTTATTTATTTCCAGTTCTGAATGGAGCGCTTGCGTGTACGCTGAACAGTCAACCCGAGCATGAGCCCAATCAATCATGGCCGTCATCGCGCTCGCCATTGCGCTGGTCACCGCTGCGGGTCTGGTGGCCGGCTGGGAGTGGGTCTGGCGCGAGCGCGGCTACAGCCCACAGCTTTCCGACGACAAGGATCTGTGGGCACGTTTTCGCCAGCGCGCCAGCACGCTGCCGCCGGAGCGCACGCTCACCGTCATTGGCGCATCCCGGATCCAGCTCGGCTGGTCGTCGGCAACGTTCGAGCAGGCCATGCCGGGCTGGCAAAGCGTATCGCTGGCAATCAACGGCCACTACCCGCTAGCCGTGCTCGACGACCTGGCCGAGGATCCGCGCTTTGCCGGAACGATGCTGGTTTCGATCGACGCCCGCGGCCTATCACGCGCGCTGGCCGATATGAGCCAAGTCTACGTACGCCATTTCCGGCGCAACTTCGGGCCGCAGCGGCGACTTGAACGGGCCCTGCTGGACCCGCTGCAGCAACATCTGATCACCGCCGACGCGCGCTTCAACCTGGTCCGCCGGGCAGCCGGCCTGGTCGACGGCCACCGTCCGTACCGGCCCTACACCCGGCTGCTGCCCGACCGCACCATCGAGGCCGACTTCTCCACGCCCGACCTGCCGGCACTGCGGGCCGGGTTTGTCGGCAACCTCGAAAATTATCTTAACAACAACCCGCCGCCCGACCCCGACACCTGGTTCAGCCAACTCGAGCCGGTATTCGCTGCGGTCCAGCGCATTCGTCAGCGCGGCGGCGAGGTCGTATTCGTGCGCATGCCGACCTCGGGCCACTACCACCGGCTTTTCGAAAAGCACTACCCGCGGCAACGCTACTGGAACCGCTTCAGCGCCGCCGTCGACGCCCCCACCATCCACTTCGAGGACTGGCCGACGCTGCGCAGCATCGACCTGCCCGACGACTCGCACGTCGACCATTCCAACCGCGCCACAATCACCCTGGCGCTGGTCAAGGCCCTTCAGCAAAAACACGTGCTACCCGGCACCGACCAAATAAAATAAGCATCCGCAAAAAACGAGGCTCAGATCAAAAAAAAGCAGCGCTCGAACCCATTCCCAGTGTGCGCTTCGCTTACCTGGGTTGCGAAACCAACCACAACCGGCGTAGCCCGGGTAAACGCGTGCAGCGCGTGCACCCGGGGGCCAGCGTCTGATTTTGGCCCCATCCCCGGGTGCGCATACCCTGGCTGCGAAAAATAAGCTATTTCAACGTCAAGCCCATAACGTCAAAGGCGTTTCGCCCCGCGCTGCGCGCTTGCGGGCGACCTACTTTTGACAGTTACCTCAAAAGTAGGCAAAAGCGCTCTTTTTAAGGCGCAGCACGATGTCTCGATATCGGAATGGA
>JAIVHD010000204.1 GCA_020201235.1 Lysobacteraceae bacterium | reverse complement strand
CGCGCGCGGCGCTGGCGCAGTCGCGTGACAACCTCGACCGCACCGAAATCCGCTCGCCGATCGACGGCATCGTCATCCAGCTCGACGTCAAACCCGGGGAATCGGTGATCGCCGGCACCACCAACATCCCCGGCTCAACCATCGCCGTTATCGCTGATACTTCCTCGATGCTGGCCAAGCTGCAGGTCGATGAAGCCGATATCGCGCGGGTATCGGTCGACCAGATGGCCGACATCTATGCCGCCGCCTTCCCGGACACGCCACTGAAGGGTGTGGTCGAGAAGATCGCGACCACCGCGCGCCGTGCCGAGGGCCAGCAGAACTTGAGCTTCGAGGTTGAAGTGCGGCTGCTCGAAGCCGACCGTGTCGACGTGCGCTCCGGCATGAGCGCACGCGCAGAGATCTTCACCGAATCCAGCGAAGATGCCCTGGCGCTGCCGATCCAGGCCGTGCAGTACGATGACAATAGCAATAGCAATAACAATCGCAATAACGATAACGCCGAGGAACAAAGCTTTGTATTCGTCGACGACAACGGCACTGCCCGCCGACGCGCGGTGCGTACCGGGTTGTCGTCGGACAGCCACATCGAGATCCTCGAGGGCCTGGAGGTCGGCGACCCTGTCGTGACTGGTCCGTTTCGCACCTTGCGGAGCTTGCGCGACGGCGACAGCGTGAGCGCAGCGCTGCCTGGCGCAACCACGCCTGCGGGCGGCTGAGATGACCGCGGTGGCCAGTGCCGATACGAGCGCCCCGGTAATCGCGCTGCACGTGGTGGTGCCGGCGATCACCGATTCCCCGGGTTTGACGTCGAGCTGGATGACGATGCCGTCGATCGGCGAGCGGATTTCGGTGCGGTCGAGGTTGTCACGCGACTGCGCCAGCGCCGCGCGCGAACGCGTTGCACAACGTGATGCAGCCGCTGGTCTATCGACGCCTGCCGCTCGCCGAGCGCCGGCGGCTGGCCACGCTTACGCTGGAGCGCGTCGGCCTGGGCGCGCGCATGGACCACCTGCCCAACCAGCTCTCCGGCGGTCAGCGCCAGCGCGTCGCGGTGGCACGCGCCCTGGTGGGCGAGCCGGCGATCCTGCTCGCCGACGAGCCCACCGGCAACCTCGATTCGGCAACAACCGTGGAGATCATGGCGCTATTCGACCAACTCCATGACAGTGGCCAGACGATTGTCATCGTGACCCACGAACCCGAGATCGCCGAGCATTGCCAGCGCGTGGTGCGGCTGCGCGACGGGCTGGTCGAGTACGATCGGCGCAACGATCGTACCGACAATCGTCACGACAATCGACCATGATCGCAATCGCACTCGATAGCCTGCGCTCGGCCTTTGACGCGATCCGCGCCAACGGCCTGCGGTCGTTTCTGACCACCCTGGGCATCATCATCGGTGTGGCCGCGGTCATCGCGGTGATCTCGATCGTGCAGGGCCTTTCCCATACCGTGAATGCGCAGTTCCAGGGTCTGGGCGCCGATACCGTCACGGTTCGATCCTACACGCCGTTTTCGCAAGCGATTATCGGCCGCATGTCGCTGCTGGATGAGGGCGATCTGCGCGCGGTGCACCACCGGGTCGATGGAATCTCGCACATCACCCCGGTCCTGTTCAGCCCCGACGGACGCACCGGCCAGGTCGGGTACCGCAGCCGCAACCACTTCACTCAGGTACTAGGCGTAGGCCATGCCTACATGGACGTGACCGGCGTGATGCCGCAGGAAGGCCGCTTCTTCAGCCGCAGCGACGAGGACCGACGGCGCCTTGTCTGCCTGATCGGGACCGAGATCACCAAGCAATTAGAGCTGCCCGACAGCGGACTGGGCGAATTTATTCGCGTTGGCGACGATTGGTGTCGCGTGGTCGGCGTACTGGAGAGCCGCGGCGAGCTGTTCGGAATGTCGCAGGATGACCTGGTCCTGCTGCCGTACAACACCATGCAACGCCTGATCGGCAGCACGCGACGCACCGACATTCAGATCCAGCTCAAGGTCGTCGAAGTCGACCGCATGGACGAGACGACCGAGCGAATCCGACGCGTGCTGCGCCAGCAGCGCGGCCTGCGTCCCGGTCAAGCCGATGACTTTCGGGTCCAGACGGCCGAGCAGCTCACCGACAGCTTCAACTCCATCCTCAACACCGTCACCGGCGTGGCTGCGGGCATCGTCGGCATCTCGTTGCTGGTCGGGGGCATCGGCATCATGAACATCATGCTGGTGTCGGTGACCGAGCGCACCCGCGAGATCGGCATTCTCAAGGCCCTGGGTGCCACCCGCGGCGACATTTTGCTGCAGTTCCTGATTCCTGCCAGCCGCCAAGGCCTCACAACTCGATCCCATCGATGCGTTGAGGTACGAGTAATAAAGATCAAAAAGCTTGAATTCGGATGGATCAGGAAACCAGCGTTACCGAATCCCGGGTATCGAGCCGCCACGCGGTCATCGATATGCAACTCTGAGCCCGGCTTATTCACCACCCGATTGAGACGCCGCCGATGTGGGACACGGTGGTGCCGCAGTCAGTGGCACGTTGAGAGCACACGATGTTGCGGCCTGAAAATCTCCGCGCGCGTCCCGCAATCGCGGCTCATCAGCCTCGCGCGCTCGGAAATTGATGCAACTGATGGCTTGAATTTGCGGGCAAAATAGCGCTATACTCTCCGTCTTTTTCCGCTCACCCGGTTTGTCGGCCGTCAAGCTGGCCAATCGCCCGTTATTGCAAGGAATTCAATCATGAAACGTACATTTCAGCCCAGCAGAATCAAGCGTGCGCGCCGGCACGGCTTCCGCGCACGCATGGCAACCCGTTCAGGACGGGCCATCATCAACGCACGCCGGGCACGCGGGCGCAAACGTCTTTCGGCCTGATCGCGAATTTCCGGCACTGGACCGACCCGTCCCGGAAGCGTCTCGCGAATGACTGAAACCACTTTTCCGCGCCTGGCACGGTTGCTGAGCGGGGCCGAGTTCAAGCGTGTATTCGGTCACCGCAAGGTTAATGGAAATCGCCTGTTTCGCGTTCATTCCGCGCCGCTTGCAGAGGTGGACGGTCATGGTGCCAGGCTGGGGCTGGCGATTTCCAAGCGCAACGCGCGCCGCGCCGTGGACCGAAACCGAATCCGTCGCCAGGTGCGCGAGTCGTTCCGCCTGCGGCGGCCAAAGCTCAACGCCCGCGATTATGTGGTTACAGCCAACAGCGAGGCGGCAAGTGCGTCTGACAAGGAATTGAGGCAGGCGTTGAATCAACTCTGGTTACGGTTTGAAATTCAATGAATACCCGAACGCTGCTTTTAATGCTGCTGGCCTTTCTCGGCTTCATGATTTATGTCGAGTGGCAAAGCGACTATGCCAACCCGGCACCGAGGCCGGTCGAGCCGCTGCCTGATCGCACCGCACCCGGCGAGCGCCAAAGGCTCGCCGACCTGCCAGAATTGCCGCAGTTCGATGACCAGCCGAGCGACGCCGGCCAGACCCCGATCGATGCCGACCCGACCCCGCAGGTCCGGTCGAGCCGACGCATCGAGGTTGAGACCGATCTGCTGGTGGCCTTTATCGACCCGCAAGGCGGCTCGCTGGTTGAGCTAAGGCTCAAGCAGTTTCCGGTTAACGCTGACCAGCCCGACCAGCCCTTTGTGCTGCTCAGCGAAGACCTGCCGAACTTTCACATCGCGCAGTCCGGACTCGTCGACAGCGACCAGCGCGCACCGAACCACACTTCACTGTATTCCTTCGAGCGCGACTTCTACCAGCTGGCCGACAACCAGGATCAGATCGCAGTGCCGTTGCGCTGGACCGACCAACAGGGCCTCGAAGTTGTCCAGACCTGGATCTTTGGGCGCGACGACTACGTCATCGAGCACCGCTTCGAAATTCGCAACGAAGGCGAGCAGCCGTGGCAGGGCAGCCGCTACCTGCGGCTGCAGCGCACCGCGACCGGCATGTCATCGGGCATGTCATTTACCAATCCCGAACAGATCAGCTTCGATGGAGCCGCCGTCTACAGCGAAGAAGACAAGTTCGAGAAGCTCAAATTCAAGGATTTCGACAGCGAGCGCTACCAGAATACGATTACCGGCGGCTGGGCCGGCATGGTGCAGCACTATTTCCTGAGCGCCTGGATACCGCCCGAAGGTGCCGCCCACCGCTTCACCACGCGGCTGATTGATCAGCAAACGCCGAACCGCTACGCTGTAACCGCGA
>JAIVHD010000427.1 GCA_020201235.1 Lysobacteraceae bacterium | reverse complement strand
GTGCGCTCAATGGTGCCAACGTTACCCAGGCACCGGCTCAGATGCCATGGTACTCGGGACCGACGCTGCTGGACCTGCTTGAGGCCACCCCGGTGCACGAACAGGATCTTGAGCGCCCGATGCGCTTCCCGGTGCAGTATGTCAATCGAACGCGATCGGATTTCCGCGGCTTTTGCGGCACACTGGTCAGCGGTCGCATTGCTGTCGGTGACGAACTGGTGGCCGTACCTTCGGGTAAACGCAGCCGGGTCTCCACGATTATCCAGCATCACGATCTGCTTGAACAGGCCCGCGCCGGCCAGGCCATCACGCTGACGCTGGCGGATGAAATTGATGTCAGCCGTGGCGATTTACTGGTTCACGTCGATCAACTGCCGCGGGTCTCGGAGCTGTTCGATGCCCGTATCGTTTGGATGCACGACCGGCCGATGCTGCCGGGTCGCCAATACAACATCAAGCTCGGAGCCAATGAGTTGCCGACAACGCTCGAAACCGTACATCACCGGGTTGATGTCAATACGCTGGAACACCATCCGGCCGAACAACTGGCGCTCAACGAGATTGGCTACTGCCGGATGCGGACCAGTCGGCCCCTGGCCTTTGACGCCTACGACTCAAACCCGGCCACCGGCAGCTTCATCCTGATCGATCGGCTCAGCAATCTGACGGTCGGCGCGGGCATGATCGTGCGCCCGGTGACCGATCAGCTAACCGACAAGTCCAGCAACGTCGTATGGCACGCCCAGACCATCAACAAGCGCGCCCGGGCCCAGCAAAAAGCCCAGAAGCCGGCGGTTCTGTGGTTTACCGGCCTGTCGGGAGCCGGCAAGTCAACGGTCGCCAACGCGCTGGAAAAGGCGCTATTCCAGCGCGGTCATCACAGCTACCTGCTCGATGGCGACAATGTTCGCCACGGACTCAATCGCGATCTCGGCTTTAGCGACGAGGAGCGGGTTGAAAATATCCGGCGCATCGGTGAGGTCGCGCGGCTGATGGCCGATGCCGGGCTGGTGGTGCTTAGTGCCTTCATCTCGCCGTTCCGGGCCGATCGTGCACTGGTTCGGGAGCTCATGGAAGATGGCGAATTCATCGAAATCCACGTTGACGCGCCACTGGCAACCTGCGAATCGCGCGATCCCAAGGGTCTTTATGCCAAGGCCCGGGCCGGCGTCATCCGCAACTTCACCGGCATCGACTCACCCTACGAGGCACCCGAAGAACCCGAAATCGTTGTCGATACCGAAAAAATGAGCGTCGACGAATGCGTCTCGGAGCTTCTCGCCTATCTCAAGCGACGCGGCATCCTGATCGGCTGAAGGTTCAAGTTCAGCCGAGCTGTGCCTGAACGTCTGCTCAGTCTTTTAAGTGTCGCTGCATGAACCGGTCGATCTGGCGATAGACGTGCAGTCGCTGGCCTTGACCGGAAATGGCATGTT
This sequence comes from Lysobacteraceae bacterium, assembly GCA_020201235.1. Taxonomy (GTDB): domain Bacteria; phylum Pseudomonadota; class Gammaproteobacteria; order Xanthomonadales; family Wenzhouxiangellaceae. Next base: position 1,683 of record JAIVHD010000427.1, on the reverse strand, counting down.
TTTCGCCGGGGTAGGTCATCATCTCGAAGTCGATCGCATCGGCCTGGAGCTTCTCCATCAGCAGCGTTGAGTGTGTGAACAACACGTTGTCGTCGGCCATGCCGTGAATCAGCAACAGCGGGTCCGATAGCGCGCCAGCGTAATTGATGACATTGGCGCGCGAATAGGCTTCGGTCGGGCGGCCGTCGGCTTGGCGCGGCATGCCCAGGTAGCGCTCGGTGTAGTGGGTGTCGTACAGCGCCCAATCGGTGACCGGCGCGACCGCGACCGATTGCGATAGGCCGGTGCCTGGAAACCGGCACCCTGGCCGGCGATGCCGCGGTTGTCGACGGAAAAAACCACATAGCCGCGGCGCGCCATGTATTGATCGATCAGGTGGCGTCGCCCCCAGCGGTTGGATACCATGCGCGAGGTCGGTCCCGCGTAGACATGCAGGAAGACCGGGTAGCGAGTGCCCGGCTCGAATCCGGCCGGCCTGACCAGCCGATAATGCAGCGACTGGCCGTCGCCGGCTTTGAGCGTTCCGAACTCGGTCGGGCGGTGGCCGGCCTCGAAAGGCGCGTACGGGTGGTCGGCCGAGATGCGGTTTTCGATCAGCCATTCGATGCGCTCACCGTCGGCCGAGTGCAGCGACAACTGGGGCGGTTGCTGCGCGCTGGAGTGAAGATCCAGGTAGCTGCGCGCGGAGTGGTCGAACTCGATCGAATGCCAGCCGGCCCGCCTGGAGATTCGGCTGACGGCGTTGGGCGTTTGCGTGACCAGCGACTGCCGGTACAGGTGCTGCTCGACCGGGCTGTCGACGCCGGCGGTGAAGTAGACCAGACCCAGATCCTCGTCGACCGCTTCAAGCCCGTTGATGGGCCAGCTTCCGGCGGTCAGGCGCCGGATGATTTCGCCGTGCAGGCCGATCAGGTACAGATGGCGATAGCCGCTGCGGTCCGAGGACCACACAAAGGCCTGCATGTCTTCGAGAAAGTGCAGGTCGTCGTGGAGGTTGATCCAGGTCTCCGAGCGTTCCCGGGCCAGAATCTGCTGGTGGTCGTCGGTCAGACGATGCATGACCAGATCAAGCTCTTTCTGATCGCGCGACTGGCGCTGAAACGCAATTGCGCTGCCGTTGGGCAACCAGTTGACGCGCGCGATGTAGACGTCCGGTTCGCCGGCCATCATGTTCGGCCCGATTGGAATCCACTTGATTTCCCCGGTCCGCACTTCGATGACCCCGAGGCGGTATCGAACGTTGTCGGTCCCGGCATACGGGTAGCGTTGCTCGACGACCCGGACTTCATCGCCGCTGACCTCAAAGCGACGGCTCGGCTCGATCGGTGACTCGTCGACTTCAAGAAAGGCGATTTTATCGCCGGCCGGTGACCACCAGTAGCCGGTCGAACGGCCCATTTCCTCCTGTGCGATGAATTCGGCCATACCATTTTTGAGTGTGCCCTGGCCGCTGTCGGTCAGAGCCCGGACGTTCATCGTGGCCAGTTCTACCACCCACAGATCCTGGTCGCGGATGAACGCGACATGACTTTGATCGGGCGAAATTTTCGGGTCCAGATCGAATGCGTCGCTGGCCGTCAACTGCCTGATTTCGATCGGCACCGCACCCAGATCGGCGAGAAACAGGTCGCCGCCGAGCGGAAACAGCAGGTGACGCCCATCGTTTGCCCAGCGGTACTCGAC
>JAIVHD010000426.1 GCA_020201235.1 Lysobacteraceae bacterium | reverse complement strand
GGCCAGACCCATCGCCGCTAGAATGACAATGACTCCCGACACCGGCATGACTGCTGTCAGCGCGCCAACGCCGCCGGCCAGCAGCAGAACCACGCCGATCACCGTGTTGCTGACCGATACATAGTCGGTCCGCCTATTGCCGCCGGCCAGGTCGACGATGTACGTCTTGCGACCAAGTCGCACGCCGGCATGAGTAATTGCGAGCAGGAAGAAAAACAGCGGGTACAGCCACTGACTGTCGGCCAGCGCCGGAATCGAATGGACGATGGTGACCAGTCCGAGCCCAACGCCCGCCGATGCGGCACCGGCAATGATCATCACGCGCCGGCTGGAGGCGTCGGCGAAGCTTCCCCAGAACGGCGCCGAAACAAGACTGGCAAGGCCGTCGGCGATGACGAACAGCCCCAGCACCAGCAATGCTCCCTCGGTCTGCTCATGGGCCAGCATGATGAAAAAAGGTGCGCTGAGAGCCGAGCATAGAAGAAGGGAACGAGCGATCACGAACTGACGGAACGGCTGATCGCTGGCCAGCAGCTCAAGCCGCTCCAGGGCGGCGGTGAGCGCATTGCCGCCGCCGGCGGTCGCGCCGGGATTTTCCCGGATCAGCGCATAGATGCCGGCCGCCACCAGCCAGAGGCCACCGGCACAGGCCAGCAGGACGAGGTAGGTCGCCATGCTGCTTTCCTCGCCGAGATCGAGCAATAAGACAGCGCCGACGGCGATTGTGACGAGACCGGCCAGAAACTCGGACCACCCCCCGACGCGACCGCGTCGGGTCTTGGGCACGGTCTTGCCCAGAACGTCCTTGGAGGCGACCGAGCACAGCCCCCGCGCCAGGCTGAACACCACGAGAGCGCCAATCAGCGCGAAACCGGCGGCTACGCCCGTCAATGTCACTGAAATCAGGGCCATGCCGAACACGGCAACCGCCTGAAGGAGGCAACCAACTACAAACGTCCACTTGCGGACGGCCTGGCGTCGGACATAACTGGCAATGACCAGCTGGGGGATGAGTGAACCCGACTCCCGTACCGGCACCAGGAAAGCGGTGAAGATCCCCGGAGCGCCGAGTGCGCTGAGCATCCAGGCGAGAATCGTTTTCGGGTTGGCAATTGCATCGCCAAGCTTGGTAAAGAACTGGGCGAGAACCTGGAGTAGAAAGTTGCCGGGCGCTACGCGGCAGGCATCCTCCTCGATGTCCGTGCATACCCGGGCATCTTCCTCGTTGACCAGTGCCTGGTAGGCGCGCTCAATGCGCTGGCTGCCGAAAAACTCGTCGATCCGGTTCATCTCAGGGCTGCTCGCTGGGTGATTGGAGTGCGGGTAAGGATGCGGCTGCTGCGGGGCGTTCCCACGGCTCCACGTGCACCAGCACGCCCAGCCACGGCGAGTCGAAATACTCGAGTCGATTCAGCTGGATGGGGCGGCTGAGTTTGAGGCGATGAACCAGCACATCGTGTCCGCCCTCGCGCATGCGTTCGGGCTCGGTCGCCCGCTCGCTCCAGACCAGGTTGAGATCGACGTGGCGAAACTGGCGCTGGCGTAAGCGCAGACTGCCGTCAAGACGATAGCGGATCGAAGGCAGAGCCGCCGGCGGCTCAATGGCCGGGTCTGCGAATACGCCGGTCGGAGTGGTTGCAGTCGAGTCGATAGCCAGTGCCTCGCGGCCATGAATCCGCATCGCAGAACTGGTCGTTTGGCGCTCCAGTGGCTGTAGCCAGGCGAGGCTGGTCAACACGCGGTAATCCTGGCTCGATTGCAGCCGTTGCAGCGAGCGCTGCATGGTGTTCGATAATTCCGGCAGCGCAACGGCGAAATCCGGCCACACCGGTTCCTGTGAATATTGCGTCCGGATTCGGACCCGGGGGGCTTGCCCGCTGGCCGGCGGGTCCAAAGAACCTGCAAGATCTGCC
>JAIVHD010000425.1 GCA_020201235.1 Lysobacteraceae bacterium | reverse complement strand
GGCCTGCGAGGCCGACAAGCGCGGGCGCAAGGGTTGCTTGAACATGGACTACCCGGCTGGCCGCTTTCTTCGCCAAGCATTTCGTGCGGCCGCCGAGGTCGCGGTCAAGTCGATTCTGGAGCGCGGCATGACCGGCCCGCGCGTCGGCGAGGCCTTGCGCGCCGAGCGGATACGGGCGGTGGCCGCATTACCGCGCATCGAGTCATTCGGGGCGGGCTTGAGGAAATAGCAAGGGTTCACCGCCGCGAGCACGGCATAATACCGGCATGCTCGCGCGCCCGACAACCACCAGCCCGAAAGCACCCGTTTATCTGGTTGACGCAAGCATTTACATCTTTCGTGCCTGGTACTCAATGCCGGAGGACTTCGCCGACCGCAGCGGTCGACCAACCAACGCGGTTTATGGCTTTGCCCGCTTTTTGTGCGAACTGATCGAGCAGACCCGCGGCAGGTACATCGGGGTTGCCTTCGACGAATCGCTGTCCTCGTCTTTCCGCAACGAAATCGATGCCGACTACAAGGCCAACCGTAGCCCGGCACCGCCCGACCTGGAACGCCAATTCGGCTGGTGCCGGGATCTGGTCGGCTGCCTGGGCTTGCCGCAGTTTCGCCACAGTCGCTTTGAAGCCGATGACCTGATCGCAACCCTGGTTGGCTGCTGTCGCGGGCGCGGCCAGCCGGTTGCCGTGATTACCGGCGACAAGGATCTGGCCCAGCTCATTGGCCCCGGTGACACCTGGTGGGATTTCGCGCGAAATACGCGACTGGACGCGGCCGCCATCCAGGACCGCTTCGGCGTCCGGCCTGACCAGATTGCCGATTTGCTGGCGCTGACCGGCGACAAGGTCGACAATATCCCGGGTGTGCCCGGGATTGGACCGAAGACGGCCGCAGCCCTACTGCGGCATTTCGACTCGATCGATCGGTTGTTCGAGCGGCTTGACGAAATCGCTTTCCTCAAGCTTCGCGGTGCCGCAGCGTTGGCCCCGCGGCTGCGGATTCACGAGCAGCGGGTCCGCATTTCGCGCCGGCTGACCGGGCTTGATACGGAAATTTCGGCAATTCTGAACGATTCGAACGTCGAGCGCGGCCCCGTCAATGCCGATGGTTTGGATGCGCTGCTCGACGCACTGGGCTTTGGACCGACGCTGCGGCAACGCTTGCACAATCTCAAGTCTGTTTAAGCCCGGCTTCTGCACCAGCCCGGCGTTGCGAGGTGCCGCCAACTGTCGTGGCCGGGGCGCTTGGCGACCGAACGCTGCGGCACCGTATACCAACACGTCGCATCATCCGCCGGGCGTTACGGCGCGGCCCTGTTGCTTGAGTTGTTCCAGCATTTCCTTGCCAACAACCAGGTTCTCGGCCTCGTCGACCGCCGAGGACAGCACCGGAATGGCCGGCAGCGGCGGATCGAGCGGCAGGCCATTTTCGTCGACCTTGTCCCAGTGGCTGGCGGCAAGATAAACCAGCCGGTTGTCAACCATCGCGCCGAACGTTGGCGTTTCGAATTCGGGCAGGGCCACGCTGAGCGGCGCGATGCTTTCGACCGAGGTTCCGGATTCATCCAGGTCAAGCCGCAAGATGCGGTTTGGAGAGATGCCGTTCTGGATCGCAACCAGGCTGCCCTGCCACGAGTACAGGCCATCAATGCCACCCAGGTTCAGCGTTTCCGGCGCGCGCAGCACCGAACCGTGCCAGGCTGTCGGTCGCGTAGATCGTGCCGTCGCGCGCCTGGGTCATGGCGCCAAGCAGATGCGGCTTGCCATCGGCAAGAACCCGATATTCACCGAGTTTCTCGCCGCTTTCCAGGTCCAGCTTGAGCAGGCTGGTTCGTCCGAAATCGGCCGCGCGTGCGGCCCGGTACTGGCTGGTGCTGCCGGTCGCAACCCACAGGTGGCCGCGCTGTTCGTCGACCAGTACATCAATCACTGCCTTCAGACCCGGAACCGTATCGGGGCTGGCGAAGACCGAGAACCCCGAGTCTGTTGCAGACTCGTTAGAAGCCTGGCCGGCATCGGCCGACAGCATGCCGGTTCGGCGGACCAGCACGTAGCCGTCGTGCACGGTCCCAACGAACAGGCGACCGGTGTTTGAATCGAACGCCAGCGCCTCGGGCATCGGGTAGTCGCGACCGACGGCGGTCATCTGGCGGGCCCGGCCAAACGGCTTGCCGGCCTCGGTCATCAAGGTATTTAGGTGCTCATACAGCGGATACTCCCGAAGCGGTTCGAGCTCGTCGATCGAATCCCAGTCCTCGGCCAGGCCCTGCTGCTGCATGCGCAGCATCATGTTGAAGGCGCGCGAGGTCTCGCCCAGCGTCGCGTAGGCGATCACCAGCTGGCGCATAAAATCGGCGTTGAACGGCCGCATTGCATGCAGTTTTTCCAGCGCGGCGGCCCAACGTGGCCGATCCTGGGCCTCCAAGGCCTCGCGCGCCTCGATCATCTGGCGGGCGAAATCAGCCGAGGAAGCGGCCGCCGCGATTGGCTCAGGCGCGACGTCCTCGCGAAGCTGGGCGGTTGCGCCGGGTTGGATGGTGAGGCTGCTCGCCACGATCGCGGTGGCCGCCAGGGCACGGGTTAACATCAGTCTGCCGGGTAATGTCATCAGATCTTTGTATCCATTTGGGGTTTGGTTGCGGCGCACCGTTGCGGCCGGCATACGCGTATGCGACCGCCATCATGCAATAATGTTCCGATCAGTTGAGGTGCTGGATGATGCAGGATCCGGTTGATAAATTGTCGCCGCGTTCGGTTCGTCCGGGCAATCGAAGATGGAGTGCAAGATGACCGATGAATCCGAATACCGGTATCGCGGGCGCTATCTCAGCCTGATCGAACGCGACGGCTGGGAGTTTGCCAGTCGCGACAACCCGCTGGTGGTGGTGCTGATCGCCTGGACGGCAACCGACGAACTGCTGCTGGTCGAGCAATACCGCAAGCCGGTCGATCGGGTCACGATCGAGTTGCCCGCCGGACTGGTCGGTGATCTGCACGGCCACCAGCACGAATCGCTGATCGATGCCGCGCATCGCGAGTTGATCGAGGAAACCGGCTATTCGGCCGGCCGTCTTGACGAGGTCATGCGCTGCCCGACTTCGGCCGGGCTGACCGACGAAACGGCTGTCTTTTTGAATGCATATGACCTGACCAAAGCGGGCCAGGGCGGCGGCGACGAGAGCGAGAACATTACCGTTCATGCGATTGGCCGCGAGCGCATCGACGCCTGGTTGTGGCAGCAGTATCGTCAAGGCAAGGCGATCGACCCGAAAATCTACAGCGCGCTGTACTGGGGCCTCGACCGTGCGCAACGCCCTGGGCCTGACGGCCTGACGTAAGGCGGGTTAACCGGCCTGTTGCGATGCCGTCAGATCAGGCGGCCGATACTCATTCCGAGCGCCAGGCCCGAACCAATCAGCAACATCGACCAGGTCAGCAGCGTGCCGATGAAGCGGCCCCGGCTGATGCCGTCGGTCTGATTCAGTCCGACGCCGTGCAGCAGCCGACCGACCAGCAGGGTTAAGCCCAGAAAATGCAAAGTCCAGGGCGGCACCTCGCCGCTCCACTCCATTAGCAGCAGCAGGATCAGCGCGATCGGCACATATTCG
>JAIVHD010000242.1 GCA_020201235.1 Lysobacteraceae bacterium | reverse complement strand
CCCCGTCGTCATTGGAGAACAGGAGCACTCTTACTGGGGAAAACAAAAGGAAGAAGGCAACGAAAAGAACCGGCGCCGGTGTCAGGATATCCAGCAATCCTCTCGAAAACCTGCTGTCGTATTTAAACGCAAGAGCCAGTGCCAGAGCCGATGCCAGAGCCATTGAAATCAATTCATGCATGCCCCATACATTGGCGAGCAAGGGGAAAAAAATCAGGAATGCCAGAATGATAATCACGAGACTTCGAAGCAGCCAGCCGATCGCCGGCGATATGCGGAAGCCGACCCATACCAATATCCCCAGAACAGCGGGTACCACGACCAGCAGGGCAAGCGCGTAGGCGATCACCTCTCCGGCTTCAAGGCGATGGGCAAGCAAAAATGGAAGATTCTCAGATATCTTGGAATACAGCGGCTGAGCAACGGCGAATGCCCAAAGCACTTGCACATGTAAAAGCGCGCGCCATAACCCGAACGGCTTCTCATTTTTTTTGATTAATGCCATCCAATTCTCCAATGAATTCGTTTCGATCGGGTCGCTAAACCGGACATGAGAAACTCTTAAATGATGTAGGCTCGTGCGCAAAATTTATGGGCGCACAGAGAAGATATTTCGCTCCTATCCGAGCGAAACATCTAGCCACAAATTTTGCGGAGGAGCCGGACTTCTCAGGCTGCCGACAAAGCCAGTTGCACGATCATCGTATCCCAGATCCAAAGCTTGTTCTCAATCATCAATCGCGCCGCAGAAATGACGTCTTTGGCGCGCGGATTGACAGCCTCTGAGCGGGCAAACAGCATCAGTTTTTTTCGTTGCAACGCCGGGATAATGGCACGAATCGCCGGTCTGGTCAATTCGAGAAGACTTGGTTCTGGCCGCTTTCGACTCTATTTGTATCCCCTGATTTGCCCAGCGCAGCAATGGGTCAAGCGTGGCATTGGAGAAACATGGCTACACGTCCGTCAAGACCCTGCTGCGGCATTTTAGATCCGCAGATTGCCCGCCTATAGCTGGTCGACTGCGGATAAGGCCTCGAAATCCCGGTCGCCGAGCGCTGCAAAGCCGATGTTCGCTTCTTCCAGCACGTTGTCTATCCGTCAGCGCGCCTGATGATCATCTCTTGCCGCCCGGCTTTTTTTCGGAACACGCCGCGCCTACGTTTGGCGTGTATGCTTTGCGGACTGGTAACGGTCGCAGCGTCCGAGCGACCAGGGCACGATTGATTAGGAGGCACCATGCTCAAGCACTTGATCACCACCTATCCTGAACTGGCTGCGGTCGGCGTGCTGCTGCTCGGGACCGTCCTTGGAAAGATTGCTTCGGTGTTTGCGCGCAGAATCCTGACCGCTACCGACCGCATCGCGGCTCGCTTCGGCGGGCGCGAGCGCAACCTGTTTTCGCCGGCGGCACAACAGACCGCTTCGGTCACGTCGTTCGTCGTCGTGCTGGCATTGGCGATCATCGTGGCGGTCCGGTTGCTCGATATCGATCAGTTGAGCGACTGGCTCGATGTGGTTTTGGCGTACGCGCCGCGCCTCGTTCTGGGGCTGGCGATCATCGGTGCCGGGATCGTGCTGGGCACTCTGGTTCGCAATCTTTGTTCAAACCTGCTGACGCAAGGCGACGCTAATGCCCTGCTGCCAAGGCTGGCCCAGGTCGGCCTGGTGGTGATCGCATTCGTCACCGGCTTGCAGCAGTTCGGCATCGATATCTCGTTTATCATCCAGTTGTCGCTGATCGTCCTGGCCGCCGTGCTCGGCGGATTGTCGATTGCATTCGCGCTTGGTTCCCGCCAGTACGTGGCCAATCTGATGGCCCAGGCTGAACTGGCCCGGTTTTCGATCGGCGATCGACTGCGCATCGACGACGATGAGGGAGAAATTGTCGAGATCCATCGCACCGGATTGACGCTGGCGACCCAGGAGGGCCTGGTGTCGATTCCCGCTGCGCGACTCGGCAGCGGGCGTGTTCTGCTGGTGCGCGAAGCGCCGGAAGGAGACTGATGCGATGACCCCGCCCGACACGCACGACCCAGTGCACGACCCACTGAATAACCAATCGCAAGACCAATTGCCCGCGCAATCGCCGACCGATCCGGAGATCAGGCCGCAGGTCAACCCGCTGGCGCGCGCCTATGCGCGCCGATTCCCCGGCGAGGTCGCGGCACACCTGATCAAGCACAGCGCCACTGTGATCGCGCAGACGCTCGACGGGCTGCCCGATGACGTGGCCGCCGGCGTAATCGCCCGGATGCCGCATGGCCATGCGGTCCGCATCCTGGCGGCGCGCGACGACGCAAGTATCGCGGCCTGGATAGATGCCGCAGGTCTTGATCACGCGCTGGCCATTCTGCTGCACGTCAGCAGCGATCGGCGCGAGCGCATTCTCGAATGCCTTTCGAGCCGCCGCACACGCCGGGCACTGCGCAAACTCGTTATCTATCCGCCCGACACCGCCGGTGCTGCGCTCAATCCGGCAGCACCGCGTCTCGAAGCCTCGCTATCGCTGGCCGATGCGGTCGAATTCCTGCGCGGCGATGATCTGGAACCCGAGCGGCTCATCTGGCTGGTCGACGGCGATGGCCGTTACCGCGGCCTGCTGGATTCAGGCCGGGCGCTGGCGGCGCGCACGCACCGCGCCGCGCTCGAAGAGTTCCTGGTCCGGGTCAAGGCGTTGCGGGCGGAAACCACTCTGACCAACGCGCGCGATGCCAACCAATGGCTGGAACACTCCGAATTGCCGGTCATCGACGAACACGATCATCTGCTCGGCTCGATCACGCGCGTCCGACTGATGGCGGCGCTGGGCCGCAGCGACGCCGGTGATTCCGGATTGGTCGACGGCTTGGGCGCACTGGCGCACCAATATTTCCGGGTGCTCGCCATCTGCCTCGGCGACCTTTTTGACGCCCGGAGGCCGCGACGATGAACTTCGCAGTCGAAAGCGAGTTTTTGCGCAGACATCCGGTGGCCGCGGCCGAGGAACTCGAAGCCATGCCCAATGGTGGTCTCGACGCGGTGGTCGATGGCCTGGATCCGGCCGCTTTGGCCGTGACGATGGAATATCTCAGTCCGCTGAAGGCCCTGGCGGTGTTTTCTTCGCTCGCGCCTGAAACGCAACGGGAAATTCTCGAGCGCGCCGCGCCGCGGCTGGCCGTCACGTTGCTGGCCGAACGGGATGCCTCCGAGCGCGACCGGCTACTGGCCGAACTGACGACTTCCAGCCGTCAGGACCTGCAGCGGCTGCTGTCGTTTCCCGATGATTCGGCCGGGCGACTGATGGACCGGTCGTTTGTGGCGATCCGCGCCGACATGACCGCAGGTAAAGTCCTGGCGCAGTTGCGCGAATCGTCCATTCGCGGCGCTCGAACCTTGTTCGTGGTCGCCGCCGATTCGCGCCTGGAAGGTCGGGTCGATATCCAGGACGTGGCGCTGGCAGAGGCCGACGCACCGATCGGCGACTACGTTCAGACCATCACCGAAACGGTGACCACCCAGGCCAACCGCAAGGAGCTGGTCGATCTGCTGGATCGTTCGCGCAACGATTCGGTTCCGGTCGTCGATGACGACGGGCGGCTGGCCGGTGTGGTCCGGTATCGCAGTCTGTTCCACGCCATTGAGGACGTCGCGACCGCCGATATGCAGAAAATGGTCGGTGCCAGTCCCGAGGAACGCGCGCTTTCGCTGCCCGGTTTCGCGATCAAGCGCCGGCTGCCGTGGTTGCATATCAACCTGCTGACCGCATTCCTCGCCGCCTCCGTGGTCGGGCTGTTTGAGAACCTGATCGCGCAGTTCACCGCGCTGGCGGTGCTTTTGCCGGTGGTCGCCGGCCAGTCGGGCAATGCCGGAGCTCAGGCGCTGGCGGTCACCATGCGCGGGTTGGCACTGCGCGAGATCGGCGTTCGGCAATGGCGTTCGGTGCTCGGCAAGGAAGTCGTCGTTGGCCTGATCAACGGCCTGGCGCTGGCAGTCACCTGCGGGCTGGCGGTTTTTGTCTGGAGCCAGAGCGTTGGCTTGGCGCTGGTCATTGCGGTGGCGATGGTGATGTCGATGTTCGCCGCCGGCGTCGCCGGGGCGCTGGTGCCGGTGATCCTGACCCGGCTGGGTCAGGATCCGGCCACCGCGTCATCGATCATCCTGACCACCATCACCGATGTTGCCGGCTTCTTCTCGTTCCTCGGCACTGCGATGCTGCTGGCGTTCATGCTGTAACCCCGCCTGATCACCCCTGACCCCGGCGTATTCACCGCCCGATCTACTGCGGCGGTCCCAGGCCCCGCGTGTGCGGCGTGGTAGTACTGCTCGGTCTCCGAAATCGGTGTGCGGTAATCATCCTCACCGGTGATCAGGAGCGTCGGCGTGCTGACCTTGCCAACCAGCGACAGCGGCGAACGCTTCCAGTAGTGCTCGAATTCTTCCCACGGCAGGCCCGGAAACTGGTGCTCGATCTGCGAGGTATAGATATCGCCGGTCAGGGTCTTGGATATCCAGTTGATCACCGGCTTGGCCACCGCAGCGGCGCGGAAGCGGTCGGTCAGGCCGATGGCATAGGCCGCAGCAATGCCTCCGGCCGACCCGCCGGCGATGAACAGACGCTCCGGATCAACGAAACCCTTCTCGATCATCGCGTCGACGCCGGACATGTGATCGCCGAAGTCCGATTCCGACGAGTACTTGTATTCGAGCTTCATGCCAAACTCCTCGCCGTAGGACGAAGATCCGCGGTGGTTGTCGTAGAACACCACGTAGCCCTCGGCCGCGAAGCGCTGCATCTCGGCCGAGAAATGCGGCCCGTAGGCCAGGTGCGGACCGCCGTGGATTTCCAGAATCAGCGGATAGGTCTTGTCCGGGTCGAAACCCGGCGGTGTCAGGTACCAGCCCTGGATCTTGGTGCCGTCGACCGATGATTCGTAGACGATTTCATGAACCTCGGCCAGATCGCGGTGGCCCAGCAGGTTTTCGTTGAGCCGGGTCAGGCGGCGCGGCTGGCGATTGCCCCGCTTGACGAACAAGTCGGCCGGGCGCTGCGCCGAGCCCGCCGTGTAAGCAATCGTGCCGTCGCCTGCGACCGAGAATTCGCCACTGATGTAGGGCCGGCCGATGGTCGTCCCGCCCAGCCCCTCGACCACCACGCGCACGTCGCCGGCGGAGGTGGCGAAACCGACGTTGCGCCGGCCGCGGTCATCGAAATGAAAGTACACGCCCGAACCATCGGCGGCCCAGCGCGGACCTTCGGCGGAACGGTCGAGTTCGCCAGTAACGATCTCGGGATTCGAGCCGTCGATATCCATAAGTGCCACCGAAGCAATCGAATACTGCCGGCCCTGGTGGTCATCGCGCTCAAACGCGATGCGCTCACCGTCGGGCGATACGGCTGGCGAATGCTCGATGCCGGGCAGGTCGGTGAGCTGCTCGAGTTCACCGGATTCGACGGTCACCGCGTACAGGTCGCGCTCGGTACGCTCGTATTGCCAATTTTCGGATCGATTGGCCGAAAACACGATGCGCTGGCCGTCCGGCGTCCAGGCCAGCGGGCCCGAATGGTCATAGTCGTCGGTCGTGAGCTGGCGCGCGCTGCCGGCAATGTAGGCCAGCCGTTTGCCGTCGGGCGACCAGCGCGGTGAGGAGTAGCTTGACGTGCCCGAAAGCAGGGGCCGATGATCGCGGCCGTCGGCTGCGGCAAGCCAGATATTGCCACGCGTGTCGTCGATCATCACGTCGTTGATTGCGCGCACATAGGCTACCTGCGTGCCGTCGGGCGAAATCCGCGGGTCGCTGGCGTATTGCAGCTCGAACAAGTCCTCGGCTTTCAGCGGCCGCAGCTGCGGTTCATCCTCGGCACCGGCGAGCGGCGCGGCAAGCAGCGCGCACAGTACAAGCAGAAACAGCATCGGGGTCGGAAAAATCGTTCGCATTGAAAACTCCTTGGCCTGATTTGTTCAGTGATTTGTTCAAATTACCGGAAAACGATAACAGACCTTCTCCGCAGCCAAGAACGAGGGCGGCCACTAATATTAACCGCCTCATTTACCACCCCCGCGCTGCGACTTCTGGCGATAAAGAGCCGTGTCGGCTCGCTCCAAAACGTCTTCCAGATCGTCATCAATAGCGACAGCCGCAACTCCGAAACTGAACGGCAGATTGACCCGCTCTCCAGCCTGAATCTCAAAACGTTTTTCGGTCAGCAATTGCTGCAAGTGCTGCATGTGATTCGCGATTTTCGTGTGGGAGCAACCTGTCATGGCAAGTAGAAATTCGTCACCCCCGATTCTGGCCAGCCAATCACTGGGACGCAGACGGCTCAAGAGCTCGACGCCAAATATTCGCAGAAGGCGATCTCCGGCAACATGTCCGAAGGTGTCGTTGATCGACTTGAACTTATCCAAATCGATTAACGCAACACTGACCTCCAGTCCATGTTCGCGATTACGCTGGATTAAGCGGCGAAGCTGCCGCCGGGCAGCCCGGCGATTGAGCGTACCGGTCAGTTCATCGGTGTTAGCCGCTTCGTGCAAAGTTGCGACGAGCGCATCGAGGCGCTCGGTGGTCTGCTGGACACTCGCCATCAGGGAACCAACCTCATCACGATAATGCGTCGGTAGATTGGGCGTGGTCCCTGAAATGCGATACGCGTTGAGTGATCGGGCGGTCAAACTGATTGGTGCAACCAGCGAGCTCAATAACAGCAGCACGCCAATAAACCCCGCCAGGGTCGCCGACAAGGCCACGAGCAAAACGTCCAGATGGTTTGAAAGCCCGTCGGCCGTTGCGAGTAAGTAAAACAACAGGGCAAGCAACGGAATGTGCGTACTAATAAAGCTTAAAAGTATAATTTTATTGGCGTAGCGGCCGCCTAGTGGTAATCGGGACATCAACTGATACAAAAATAACTCGCGCCGATGCCGAACGGTCGTGGTTTCGTTTTGCATGCCCCCCCCTATTTTTTATTCGGAGTATAAGTCTATTCGGTTCTGGCAACCCATTCTGCACGCGGCCGTCTCGAAATTGGGCGCTTGGGCCCATCCCGTTGGCAAGGCGTTGGCGCGAAGTCTGTAGCCGAGTCTACATCGAGCGACAACAACGCAGTCCACGGGCGCTGAGAGGCGAACCCTGCGGGGGGTCCGGACGAATCCGCATGCGGCGTTAAAGTGCCTCGACGAAGAATCACGATGACTTCGCCACTTTGCCTTGCAGGCGAATTCGTCCGGAGCCCTGAATGAGGCAATACTTCCGGTTGGACTCGTAAATCCGCACTGCATCGGGAAGATGCCGCAATTTCACCAACGTTGGGGTAAACACTCCGGGAGCCCGGGGCCGCCGCTGAAGACTGGGCGGTGAATCAGGCGCGCTGAAGCAGGTTGGGTTATCCTGTTCGGCAAGACCACCTCCGAAAAAAGGCTTCCCATGAAAGGCGACTCCGGAATCATCGAATTTCTAAACACGGTGTTGAAGAACGAACTGACCGCGATCAACCAGTATTTTTTGCACGCGCGCATGCTCGACGATTGGGGCCTGGACACGCTGGGCAAGAAGGAGTATCAGGAATCCATCGAGGAAATGCAGCATGCCGACGAATTGATCAAGCGCATCCTGTTTCTGGAAGGCCTGCCGAACCTGCAAGACCTGGGCAAGCTGCACCTGGGCGAAAATGTACGCGAAATCCTCGAATGCGATCTGGCGCTTGAGCATCGGGCGATTCCCGATCTGCGCGATGCCATCGAACGGTGCGAAAAAGTGCGTGATTACGTCTCTCGCGAGCTGTTCGAAAAAATCCTGGCCGACGAGGAAGATCATGTCGATTGGCTCGAGACGCAAATCGACTTGATGGACAAGGTCGGCGATCTGAAGTGCTGGCGCTCCTGGTTGCCGCTTGTCAGCCGGCTGATCAACAGCCGGGCAGCGACCCTGTCGGTCTGGGCCCGGACCCGCATAGTTTTTCCAATCATGACCAGGTGGCCGTGTCGCATCTGGCCCTCGATCTCGAGGTCGACTTCGGACGTCAGACGCTGCACGGCAATGTCACGCTGGAGCTCGACCGCAAAGGCGACGTCAATCACAATCGACTGGTGCTCGACAGCCGTGATCTCGAAATTCACGATATCAACCAGGTCGGTGCCGATGGTACGCTCACGCCGCTTTCCTGGCGACTGGCCGGGGCCGATCCCGAGCAGGCCTATCTGGGTTCGGCCCTGGTGATTGCGCTGAAGTCCGCGACCGACCGGGTGCGCATCGACTATACAACCTCTCCCGAGGCCTTCGGCCTGCAATGGCTGGACGCAGCGCAGACGACCACCGGCCGACCGTTTCTTTTTTCCCAAAGCCAGCCGATTTTTGCGCGTACCTGGGTTCCGTTGCAAGATAGCCCGGCGGTTCGCTATACCTTCGAGGCGAGTATCGGCGTGCCCGCTAAGCTGATGGCAGTGATGGGTGCGGCCGGGAACCCCGAAAGCATTCGGGCCGACGGCCGCTACAATTTCACAATGCCGCAGCCGATCCCGTCGTACTTGATGGCCATCGCGGTCGGTGAACTGGCGTTTAAAAGCACCGGACCGCGATCCGGCGTCTATGCCGAGCCGGCCCTGCTGGACGCCGCAGTCGACGAATTCAGCCAGCTGGAAGCCATGATCGACGCCGGCGAGGCGCTCTACGGCAACTATCGCTGGGATCGCTACGACCTGCTGATCCTGCCGCCGAGTTTCCCATTCGGTGGCATGGAGAACCCGCGCCTGTCGTTCATCACGCCGACCGTCATCGCTGGCGACAAGTCGCTGACGGCGCTGATCGCACACGAGCTGGCGCATTCCTGGTCCGGCAACCTGGTGACCAACGCGGCCTGGCGCGATCTGTGGTTGAACGAGGGCTTTACCACTTATTTCGAGTCGCGCATCACCGAGGTCCTGTACGGCGAACGCCGCCGTCTTATGGAGGCGACGCTCGATTACCAAGGCCTGGTGGCCGAGCTCGAGGAACTGGATGATGCCGAGCAGATCCTGGCACGCGACCTGGCCGGGCAAGACCCGGAGCAGGCGTTTAACGGACTGCCCTATGACAAGGGTCGCTTGTTCCTTGACTGGCTCGAAGCGCGCTTCGGCCGCGAACGCTTCGATGCCTTTCTGAATCGGTATTTTGATGACTTCGCCTTCAACTCGATCACGACCGAAGACTTTCTGGCCTATTTACAGCGCAACCTGCTTGAGAGCAATGCGGGCGTGGTATCGATGGACCAGGTTCGCGCATGGATCTTCGAGCCGGGGCTTCCCGAATTTGCCGTAATTCCCGAATCGGACGCCTTCGAACGCGTCAACGACTGGCGCCAGCGCTGGCTTGCCGGCGAGGTCGAGCTGGAAGCTCTTCCGGCTGGAAAGTGGACGGTTAGCGAATGGCGTCGTTTCCTGTTGGGCCTGGGCGACCAGCTCGATCTTGACGACATGACCGCGCTGGACCAGGCTTTTGGCCTGACCGCAAGCGGCAATGTCGAGATTCTTTATTTGTGGCTGGTGCGCTCGATCGAAACGCGCTATACGCCCGGCATCGAGCGGCTGGAGCGCTTTTTGCTGGAAGTCGGGCGCAACAAGTTCGTGCGGCCCCTGTACCAGGAACTGGCCAATCGCGAATGGGGGCTGAAGTGGGCGCGCGAGGTTTACCAGCGCGCGCGACCCGGCTACCATCCGCTGACCCGGCAGGCGGCTGAGCGTGCGCTGGGCCTGAATTAATAAAAGGGAACGGAGAATCTGGCCCAATCCAGCTTTTCCGCAGCAATGCATCAACACCAGGTCGGTGTTCACTCCCACGGCTGGCGGCGACTGTCGCATCAGGCACCCGGCCGCATGCTGACCCGCCGGCCAGCATTCGAAATCGGGGGTTCTTACGCGATGTCGACGGAGGCTTAGGTGAGTCAATTTAAAGCAATGCCGTGGCGCGACAGTGCCGAAGGCCGACCGCGCCGGGTCGGTGTCGAAATGGAAATGGCCGGTGTCGACGCCGGCCAGATCGCACGCGCTGTGATCGACGTACTCGGCGGTCACCATGTCGTGGAGAGTGCTTTTCTAAGTCGTGTTCGTGATACCGATCTGGGCGATTTCGAGATCGAGCTCGACGCCGAAGTGTTGACGTCGGGCCGCTATCTTGAATCGCTCAAGGCCATTGGGATCGAGCTCAAACATGGCGAGTTGCGCGAAAATCTCGAATCGGTGCTTTCGAAGCTCGCCGGCTTGGTCGTGCCGCATGAGCTGGTCTGTCCGCCGGTGGCTTTCGATGCGCTGCCTGAAATTGACGAGATCCGCCGTCGGCTGCATCACGCTGGCGCCAAGGGCACCCAGTCCTCACCGCTGTATGCTTTTGGCCTGCAGTTCAATGTTGAAGTCCACAGCTTCGAGCCCGAGCAACTGCTAGCGGTGTTGCGTGCGTTTTTCGTTGCCTTTCCCGGCATCGTCAAGCGCGAAGGGGTCGATTTCTCGCGCAAGCTGACACCATATGTACAGCCGTTTCCAGAGGATTACGTGGCCCATGTTCTAAGCCCGGACTACGCGCCGGACCTGGATTGCCTGATCGACGATTACCTGCGATTTACGCCAACCCGCAACCGTCCGCTGGACCTGCTGCCGCTGTTCGCCTTTATCGACCGGGACCGGGTGATGGCCGCCCCGGTCGAGCGCAAACTGATCAAGCCGCGCCCAACCTGGCACTATCGTCTGCCCAATTGCCGGATCAATGATCCCGACTGGTCGCTGGCCCGACCGTGGGCCGAATGGGCGCGCGTCGAGCAGCTTGCCGCAGACCGGCCAACCTTGCAGCGCGCGGCCCGGCAACGCCTGGGCCAATCTAACATCCTGCGGCGTCTGGTGGCCGCGCTGTGGCGTGCCGTCAGGGGCTTGTGGCAGCGCGACGGTTCGGCAACGTGAGCCGTCTTCAACCCAGACCGGTCATCGGCGTGACCGGTCCCGATCACGGTGGCCTGGCAGCCTGGTGGTTCACGGCCCTCGCGGTGCGCCGCGGGGGTGGCAAACCGGTCCGCATCCGGCCACGAAAACCCGCATCAATCGACCAGCTTGACGGTCTGATTCTCGGCGGCGGTGCCGATGTCAGTCCAGCCCTGTATGGTCAGGACCGGCATCTGCAGATGCGCGAACAAGCCAATCGCGGCGTGTTCGGATGGCGACGCCTGCTTGGCGATCTTCTGTTTCCGCTGCTCTGGGTTATTCGACGTGTGCTGACCAAAAAGCACGGCGGAATCGATGCCGACCGCGACCGGCTGGAAAAACGCCTGATCATCGACGCGCTCAAGCAGCGCTTGCCGATGCTCGGGATCTGTCGCGGCATGCAGTTGATCAACGTCGCCATGGGCGGAAGCCTGCATCAATCGCTGGAGGGTTTTTATGAAGAACACCCGCAGATCCGCTCGGTGCTGCCGCGCAAGGAGGTGCTGCTAAAACCTGGATCGAGGCTGGAGCGCATCCTGGGCTGTTCGCGCTGCCAGGTCAACGCACTGCACAACCAGGCCATAGACCGCCTTGGGCCCGGGCTTGTCGGTGTGGCGCACGAACCCAATGGCATCCTGCAGGGCTTCGAGGCCGGTGACAGGCGCTGGTTGGTCGGGGTACAGTGGCATCCTGAGTATCTGCCGCAGTACCCGACTCAGTGCGCCTTATTTCATGCCCTGGTGCGTCGTGCCGCGCAGACCGTCAACGCATGATCCAGGATGATGTATGAGCCAGCCAATCACAGCCGAGCAATTCGTTGCCGCCAGCCAGTACGCGCAGGAGGTTTTGCGGCGCTGGCGGCTGCAGTCCGACTGGCTTGAGCGCGGCGAACCCAAGCCCGGTCACGGTCCGGTTGACGACTTGCCGATCGAGGCCGCACTTCGTCGTCGCCGCCAGCTTGAAAGCCTGCGCATTCTGTGGCACGAGCAACTTGGACGGCATGATGTCGATCAAACCGGTCGGGCGCTGTCGCGGTTGGCGAGCGAATGCCTGAGCGAGGCGCTGATTGAGGCCGAAAGCCGGGTCACCGACCGACATGGCCGCTTGCAGGGTGCGGATTCGCGGCTGTGCGCGCTGGCGCTCGGCAAGCTCGGCGGCGACGAACTGAACTTCAACTCCGATATCGACCTCGTTTTTGTCCACGATGGCCGCGGCCAGAGCGATGGCCGCCGACCATTGCCGGCACGCGATTACTTCAGTCGTGTGGTGCGCGAACTGACCCGGCTGATGGACGAAATCACCGCGCACGGCCGCGTCTGGATCGTCGATACCCGGCTGCGGCCCTTCGGACAGGCCGGCGCGCTGGTCTGGTCGCTGGATGCGATGGAGCATTATTTTGTCAACGAAGGTCGCACCTGGGAGCGCTACGCCTGGCTCAAGGCGCGGCCGGTGGCCGGCGATCTAAAGCTTGGCCGCGAGTTGCTAAAGCGCATCAGCCCGTTTGTGTTTCGCCGTTACCTGGATTACGGATTGCTCGACAGCCTGCGCACGCTGCATGCCGAGATCGACGAGCGCAGTCGTCGCGAGGACTTGCGCCATGACATCAAGCGCGGGCCCGGCGGCATTCGCGAGCTGGAGTTCCTTGTTCAAAGCCTGCAGCTTTTGCGCGGTGGCCGCGAACCGGATTTGCGCCAGGCCGGCTTTTTGCCGGCCCTTGAAGCCGCCGCGACACTGAAGCTGATCGAACCCGGCGAGGCCCGGCAGATCGCGCATGCCTATCGATTTCTGCGAGTGCTAGAGAACCGTCTGCAACTGGCGACCGGTCGCCAGACGCAGGAACTACCCGATGACCCGGAGGTGCGCGACCATTTGAGCACATTGATGGGCTATTCGAGCTGGCAGGCGCTGGATGAACATACCGCACGGATCCGCGCATCGGTGCGCGGTGTATTCGAGAAGCGCTTTGAAACGCCGCCGATCAGAACCTCGGCAACCCGCTGCCTGTGGCCACCGACTGAGGCGCTCGAACAGCAACTCGCCAACTTCGGTTTCGACGCATCCGCAGACGCCGCATCGGGCATCCGCCGCCTGTTCGAGCGCGTCTCGCGCCGGGCCATGTCGGCCGAAGGCCGGCGCCGCCTCGATCGCCTGATGCCGGAGCTTTTTGACGAGTTGATCGAACAGCGCTCGCCCGATATCGCTCTGCCCGCGTTGCTGGCCCTGATCGAAACCATCGCCCGGCGGTCGGCTTACCTGGCCCTATTGCACGAACGCCCGCAAACCTTATCGCGTACGGTCCGCGTGTTTAAGCGTTCTGACCGGGTCGCCGAGTGGGTCATTGCCAGCCCGCAGCTGCTCGATGACCTGCTGGGTCCGGTTGGCGATGTCGCGCTGCCGACGCCGCCACGCATGCAGCGCGACGAAATCGAGGCCAGCCTGAATGCATTGGCGCGCTATCGCCAGGCAGGATTTGTGCGGACCGCGCTGGGCCAGCTCGATGGCAAGCTCGATCGGCCCGCGGCCCGCCGACACCTGACCCGGCTGGCCGAAACCGTACTCGAAAGCATGTCGCAATTGCTGCTGCCAGACAACCAGCCGCATCCGGCCATCATCGGCTATGGCAATCTCGGTGCGGCCGAGCTGCATTACACCTCGGATCTCGACCTGGTTTTTCTGAGCGCATCGGACGAACCACCGCTGCGCGCAGTGCAGCGATTGATCAACTCAATGCAGATTCCGATGGCCGGCGGAAAACTCTATGCGATCGATACCCGCTTGCGACCCAACGGCAATGCCGGCATGCTGGTCTCGACCCTGGACAGTTTTGCCGACTACCAGCGCCGGCATGCCTGGACGTGGGAGCACCAGGCGCTGGTTCGCGCTCGCTGCATATTCGGCAGCGATACCGAAAAGCAGCGTTTCGAGGAGATTCGTCGCGATGCACTGTGCCAGCCGCGCGAGGTCGGCAAGGTCGTCGCTGCGTTGCGCGACATGCGTGGCAAGCAACTCGCGCAGCGCAAGGAAGGCGCGCACAAGCGCGTACTCGGCGATATCCAGTTCGTGGCCGAGTTGGGTGTGCTGCTGCACGCCGCTGAGGCCCCGCAACTGATCTCGATTCGTGACACCACCGGACAGATCGAACAACTGGCCGCTGGTGGCTGGCTCGACGTCGCTGCAGCGAGCGAGCTGGTTGATATCCACAAAACCACCGCGAGTCTTCGCGACCGGGTCTTTCTGGAGCGTAATTTTGATGAGTCGATGCAGCCCGAAATCGCGCAGGTTGTGGCCAGGGTCTGGCAGCAGGTTAGAATGAAGCTTGATTTCGGGATCAAATTAAAATGACCAATGTTTTGGTGATTGGAGCCGGCGGCCGCGAACATGCGTTGGCCTGGAAGCTGGCGCGCTCGCCGTCGGTAGAGCGGGTGCTGGTCGCGCCAGGCAACGGTGGCACGGCGCTTGAAGAGGGTGTCGAGAACGTCGATGTCGCCATCGATGATCTGGACGGACTGGTCGCGCTGGCCAGGCAGCATGCCGTTGACCTGACCGTTGTGGGCCCGGAAGCGCCGCTGGCCGCGGGCCTGGTCGATCGCTTTAAGGCTGCCGGGCTAAAGTGCTTTGGGCCGGGAGCGGACGCTGCGCGGCTGGAGTCGTCCAAGGCCTTCGCCAAGGACTTCCTGTCGCGTCATGAAATTCCGACCGCGACCTGGACGGTTGTCGATACAGTCGAGGCCGGCATGCAATTCGCGCGCGGCCAAGTACTGCCGCTGGTGCTCAAGGCCGACGGTCTGGCCGCCGGCAAGGGCGTGGTGATTGCCGATAACGATGAGACCATCCAGCGGACCCTCGAAGACATGCTGTCCGGCGAGGCCTTCGGCGAGGCCGGTCGCCGGGTGGTGATCGAGGAGTTCCTGGTCGGCGAGGAGGCCAGTTTCATCGCCCTGGTTGATGGTCGCGAGGTCCTCGCGCTGGCCACCAGCCAGGACCACAAGCAGCGCGATGATGGCGACCGCGGGCCCAATACCGGAGGCATGGGCGCATGTTCGCCGGCCCCGATCATCACGGACGCGCTGCACCAGCACGTGATCGATGAAATCATCCGGCCGACCGCCGAGGGCATGGTAGACGACGGCTGTCCGTTTACCGGCTTTCTATACGCCGGCTTAATGGTGACCCAGGGCGGCGCGCGCGTGCTGGAATTCAACGTTCGCCTGGGCGACCCGGAGACCCAGCCGATCGTGATGCGCCTGAAATCCGACCTGGCCGAGGCTTTGCTGAAGGCCCTGAATGGCCGCTTGAACGAAGTCGAGCTCGAATGGGACCCGCGCCCGGCAATCGGCGTTGTCATGGCCGCCGGCGGTTATCCGGCCGACTACCGCACGGGCGATGTGATTGCCGGACTCGATTCAGAATGGCCCGACGAGATCAAGGTGTTCCACGCGGGCACGCGGCTTGAGGAGCATGGCACGGTGACCTGCGGCGGCCGGGTGCTTTGCGTTACTGCTATTGGCGAAAGTCTGGCCAAGGCGCGCGCCGAGGTCTACCGCTGGCTGCCGGAAATTGGCTTCAGGGATGCTTATTGGCGCAACGACATCGGCCATCGGGCACTGGCTCGTGACCCGCAATGAACGGCGGTTTCGGGCGGGCACGCGATTCGGGCGGGCCAGATCAGGGCTTGAATGAAAAGCCCGGCTTGTTGCAGCCATTGAGCCATTAATGGACGTTTCCCACATCATCAACGACCTGAACGACGCGCAACGCCAAGCGGTAACGCTGGGTGATGCGCATTGCCTGGTGCTGGCTGGGGCTGGATCAGGCAAGACCCGGGTACTGGTCCATCGCGTGGCCTGGCTGATCCAGGTCGAGCACGTCTCGCCGATGTCGGTGCTGGCCGTAACGTTTACCAACAAGGCCGCCAACGAAATGCGCGGCCGTGTCGAGCAATTGTTGCAGATCCCGGCATCGGGGCTTTGGATCGGAACCTTTCATGGTATTTGTCATCGCATTCTGCGGCTGCACGCGGCCGAGGTCGGGCTTAATCCAGACTTCCAGATTCTCGATTCCGATGACCAATACCGCTTGATTCGACGCACCATTCGCGAAATGCAGCTCGACGAGGGCGAGTTTCCGCCGCGCGTGGTTCAGGGCTTCATCAACGCGCGCAAAGACGACGGCGCGCGTCCCGATCATATCGAGGCCTCAGGCAACCCGCTGACCCTGCAGATGATCGAAATCTATCGAAACTACCAGGCCGCGTGCGAGCGTTCCGGACTGGTCGATTTTGCCGAGCTGATGCTGCGCGTGGTCGAGTTGCTGCGCGATCATCCGAGCCGCCTGGCCAACTACCAGGATCGTTTCGCACACGTCATGATCGACGAGTTCCAGGACACCAACACGCTCCAATATGCGCTGATCCGGCTGCTTGCCGGCGGCCGGCGCACGCGCCTGTTCGTG
This sequence comes from Lysobacteraceae bacterium, assembly GCA_020201235.1. Lineage (GTDB taxonomy): Bacteria > Pseudomonadota > Gammaproteobacteria > Xanthomonadales > Wenzhouxiangellaceae. Next base: position 5,332 of record JAIVHD010000242.1, on the reverse strand, counting down.
GTCGGCGACGACGATCAGTCGATTTACGGCTGGCGCGGCGCGCGGGTCGAGAACGTCCAGCATTTTGTCGGTGATTTCAAGCCCGAAGTGCTTCGGCTGGAGCAAAATTATCGCTCCACCCAAACCATCCTCGAAGCCGCAAACCACGTCATCGGCCACAATGACGACCGCATGGGCAAGAACCTGTGGACCGATGGCGAACAAGGTGAGCCGGTGCGGGTGTTTGCGGCCTACAACGAAGACGAAGAAACCGAATTTATCGTCAGCCGCGTTCAGGACTGGCTGGAGTCTGGCCGCAAGCCTTCGGGGGTCGGCATTTTGTATCGCTCAAACGCGCAATCGCGGCTGTTTGAGCAGGCGCTGTTGCGCGCCGACATTCCCTATCGTGTGTATGGCGGCTTGCGGTTTTTCGAGCGCGCCGAGGTGCGCGATTCACTGGCCTACCTGAGGCTGGTCCACAATCCGCTCGACGATGCGGCCTTCGAGCGCATCGTCAACGTACCGGCGCGCGGCATTGGCGAGCGCACCGTGGCCGGCCTGCGAGAGTCCGCGCGCGCCCAGGACCAGGCGCTGTGGGAGGCAACCGTGCGCCAGCTGGATTCGGGCGCGCTGGCCGGACGGGCGCGCAACGCACTGGCTGTGTTTGTCGCGCTGATCCGTGAACTGCGCGAGTACGCCGAACAAAGCAGCCTCGGAGCGATGGTCAGCAGAATCGTCCAGCGGACCGAGCTCATCCAGCACTACCTCGCGCGCGAGCCGGCCGACCGCGCCGAGGCCCGTCAGGAGAACCTTGACGAACTGGTGCGCGCGGCCGAGAATTTCGATCAATCGATGGAAGACGAGCAGGCCTCGCTGACGCCGACCGCCTCGTTCCTGACCCAGGCTGCACTGGAGGCCGGCGAGCACCAGGGCGAGAAATGGCAAGACTGTGTGCAATTGATGACGCTGCATTCGGCCAAGGGCCTGGAATTTCCGCTGGTGTTTATGGCCGGCATGGAAGAGGGCCTGTTTCCGCACCGCAAATCAGTCGAAGAGCCGGGTCGCCTGTCCGAAGAGCGTCGTTTAGCCTACGTTGGCATGACCCGTGCCATGGAGCTGCTGTATCTGAGCTATGCCGAATCGCGCCGCCTGCACGGACAGACACTGTTCGGCAGACCTTCGCGCTTTGTCGGCGAACTGCCGCCGGCGCTGGTCGAGGACATCCGCCCGCAGCTTAACGTCAGCCAGGCGCGCGCGCCGCAAGGGTCAGGCGGCAGCTTGCCGGGCCTGGGCAGTCGCGTTGCTCACGCGAAATTCGGCGTCGGCACAGTGCTTGCTGTCGAAGGACAGGGCGACAACGCTCGCATTCAGATCAACTTCGATGACGCCGGCCCAAAATGGCTGGTGGCAGGCTATGCCAGCTTGCAACCGGCATGTTAATACTTCTGATTGTATAGGCCGGGATCAGTAGACCCGCGCACGCGGCTCAGATGTCCATACCGTCGATTCTTACGGATACAAAAACGCAACCATGATCGAGCTGCCGTCTACTTCGTCACTGTCGCGGCGCCCGGGTCGACTGGCTTCGACCCGGCCGGTCAGCGATCGCACGTTGCCGGCACGTTGCCAGGTCACCTCGGCCTGGCGCATGCCCGGCAGCGGCTGTTTCGACAGCACAACGTGGTACCGGTAGCCATCGACTGGCCGCTCCGATACGGTCACGTCGATTGGATCGGCCATCTTGTCCATGCGCATGAGCGTCGCTGGCTGCAGTGCTTGATTCAGCAGGCGTTTTTCCAGATAGGGGGCAAAATCAGACTCGCCAAGCAATTCCTCGGCCCGCCGAACCTGATCGTCAGCAACACCCGGGTTAAATTCATCGCGGCGCCGCGTGTCCTTGCGATCATCGTCCTGCTTGTCGAAAGGATCGTGTTTATTGGACATATCTGGCTCCATTTTCGTCAACTTCAACAGGCTGAGCGCACCAACGAACCGTTTGCTGCGGCACGCATGCGTATAGTATCGTCGATTTGACATTTGACTCGGGAATAGCGCAATTGAGCATTGATCAGGTACTTTCTGTCTCTCTATCGGGTCACCCGGGCAGGATTGCCTCGATTCGGTACAAAACCGGCGACACGCGCGTCATCGCGCTGCACGGGTGGCTCGACAATGCCCTGAGTTTCGCGCCCATGGCCGCGTATCTGGTCGGCCTGGATCTGGTTTGCCTCGATTTTCCGGGCCACGGCAAATCACCGCCGCGCCCGGCCGCCGCTCGATATCATTTCGACGATTATGTATTCGATGTTCTGGCTGCTGCCGACGCGCTCGGCTGGGCACGCTTTCACTTGATTGCTCATTCGTTGGGCGGCGCAGTCGCAAGCGTGCTGGCCGCAGCCTGTCCCGAACGCATTGAGTCATTGAGCGTAATTGAAGGCCTCGGGCCGTTGTCGGCACCGCCCGATCGAACGGCCGCGGGCTGGCGCAAGGCCGTTCTCGCCAGCCATCAGCGACCGCGGCGAGTACACGCCGAGCGCGAACAGGCGATCGATGCCCGAACGCGCAATTCTGACCTGCCGCGAGCGGCCGCCGAACTGCTGGCCGAGCGCGGCCTGGAGTCGGTCGAAGGCGGCTGGCAATGGGCCCATGACCTGCGCCTGACCTGGCCCTCGACACAACGCTACACGGAACCGCAAGTGCTGGATCTGCTGTCGCATATCGAAGCGCCGACGCTGTGCGTGCTGGCCGAGCCGCGTTCGCGCGTGGTTCCGGACGGCTTAGTCGAACGGCGCATCGCAGCGCTCGCCCAATCCCGCCTGATGGCCGTCAACGGCGGCCATCATGTCCACATGCAGGCCCCGCAAGTCGTGGCCAAAGCCATCATGGAGCAGCTTCGTGACTTCGCCTGAAAAAGCGCCAATTGATTGTTCCAGTCGTCTGATTTTTGCGCTCGACATCGCCGATGTCGAACAGGCACGTCGGCTGGTCGAACGTCTGGGGGACAACGTCGGGTTCTACAAGCTCGGGCTGGAGCTGTTTCTTTCGGGCGGCTATTTCGAGCTGGTCGACGAGCTCAAAGCCGCCGGCAAGCAGGTCTTTGCCGACCTGAAGCTTTTCGACGTGCCGGCCACGGTCGGCCGCGCGGTCGCGCAGCTGGCACGCCAGCAGGTCGATTTCCTGACCGTGCACGGGCAGGACGCGATGCTGGCCGCGGCGGCTGCCAACAAGGGCCAAGCCAAAGTGCTGGCAGTGACCGCGTTGACCAGCCTGGACCAGGGCGACTTGAACGACCTGGGGTTTGACTGCGATATTGCTGCTTTGGTCCTGTCGCGCGCGCGTCGCGCTCTGCGCCTGGGCTGCGACGGCGTCATTTCTTCAGGGCTCGAGGTGCCGGCACTTCGACAGGGCAGTGACCCGGCGCTGCTCGTGGTCTGCCCTGGAATTCGGCCGGTCGCCAATGTCGACGACCAGAAACGGACCCTGAGCGTCGAGCAGGCTTTTGCCAACGGCGCTGACTATATCGTCGTCGGACGCCCGATTCGCGATGCCGCAGACCCGGCTGCGGCGGCGGCCGCAATCCAGCAAAAAATCGCCGCACACTTTGAACCCGGCTAATTCACCCGTCGTGGGTCGCGAGACACGGTCGACTGCCGAGCCCGAGCGCGTCGCAGCCGGTCGATGCGTCAATGCTCCGTGCAGAACGGTTGCTCTGGGCCTAGCGGCGCGACAAGCTCTATTTTTACGAGCGCATGCAGGTCCGGAGTCGTTACGCAAACGCTTGTTCTCACTGGGCCCGGCATTGCGCCGTCTCAACAGGCTGCTGCATCGGTCGGGCCGCGGTCGGCAATTGATCACCGGAGCAACGGCTTGAGCCAGATTCCGGTCGGCATGCTGGTGGTGGCCGGGCTGGCCTGGCTGGGCCTGCTGTTTGCGGCCGCCTTGATTGGCGAACGTAATTCGCGCGCGCTGCATCGTGTGTGGCCGGTTGTCTATTCGCTTTCGCTGGCCGTTTACTGCACCGCCTGGACGTTTTACGGCACGACGACGCAGGCGGTTCGCTCGGGCTGGCCGATTCCGCCGACCTTTCTCGGCACGATTTTTGTGTTTTTGTTCGGTTGGCGCTTTCTGGCCCGGCTGGTCGAACTCAGCAAGGTGCACAACTCGACCAGCATTGCCGATTTTATCGCCAGCCGTTTCGGCAAGTCCTCGTTGCTGGCTGCCGTTGTGACGGCCGTTGCGGTGCTCGGTATCGTGCCGTATATTTCGCTACAGCTCAAAGCCGTCGCGATGAGTTTCGGCGCGCTGGCCCAACTTCCCGATCCGTCCGCGCAACTTGCCGCATGGCAGGACCTGGCATTCTATATCGCCTTATTTATGGCCCTATTTGCGGTCCTGTTCGGAACCCGGCGAGCCTCCGCTGTCGAGCAGAATCGTGGATTGGTCCTGGCGATGGGCTTTGAATCGCTGTTCAAGCTTGCCGCGATGCTGGCGCTTGGATTTTTTGTGGTGTTCGTTCTTTACGATGGTGCGGCCGATCTTGGGCGCTCGACGCCGGCCCTTGCGTTTTCCTCGGGTGGCACCTTCATCACACTCATGCTGCTGGGCGCGCTGGCAATGTTTACCTTGCCGCACCAGTTCCACATCGGCGTGGTCGAGTGCCGCGATGATCGGCATTTACGAACCGCACGCTGGCTGTTTCCGCTGTTTCTGCTACTAATCGCCTTGCCGATCCTGCCACTCGCGCGGGCCGGACAAAGCGTGCTCGGAAGCCAGGCTGTGGCACCCGATCTTTACGTGTTGATACTGCCGCTGGCCAACGACCAGACGGGCCTTGCGCTGTTTGCCTTTCTCGGTGGCTTAAGCGCGGCCACCGGCATGGTCATCCTGGCCAGCCTGACGCTTTCAATCATGATCGGCAATCACTGGCTGACGCCGTTGCTGGTCAACCGCAAATGGTCCTCGCTGAGCGGGCCCGGGATCGGGGTCCGGATGCAGCGGCGCATCGGCATCGTGCTGGTCGTGATGCTGGCCTATGTCTACAGCAAGCTGGCCGGCGATTCCGAGGCGTTGGCCGACATCGGCGCTTTGTCGTTTTCCGGGTTGGCGCAATTGGCACCGGCGGTCGTGCTGGCGGTTCGGCGGCCGGGGCTTTCGCCCTGGTCGGTGCTGGCCGGGCTGCTGGCCGGTGTGTTGGTCTGGGCCTATGTGCTGCTCATCCCGCTGATGCTGCAATCGACGGCGCATGCCGCCTGGCTGGCCAACGGCCCGATCGGCATCGGCTGGCTTGCGCCCGATAGCCTGTTTGGGCTTTCCATGCTGGAGACGCTGCCGCGCGCCGTCCTGACCAGCCTGC
>JAIVHD010000203.1 GCA_020201235.1 Lysobacteraceae bacterium | reverse complement strand
ATTATCTGGGATGCCATGGTCATGTCGGCGAACACATCAAGTACATGGCCGTCGATCGCAACCAGCGTCCTCTGGCGTGCCTTTTATTCGGCTCCGCGGCTTGGAAGACCGCCGTACGGGATCGTTTCATCGGCTGGGACATGCCCACCCGCCAGGCCAACCTTACCCTGATGACCAACAACACCCGTTTTCTGATCCTCCCCTGGGTGCGGGTGAAGAACCTGGCCAGCCACGTCCTGGCGGGCTGCGTCAGACGGCTGCGCGGCGATTGGCAACGGCGCTATGGGCATGACCTGTGCCTGGTAGAGACCTTCGTCGATCGATCCCGTTTTGCCGGTACGTGTTATCAGGCCGCCAACTGGATGTGTATCGGCCAGACGACCGGACGCAGCCGCCAGGACCGCTATAGTCGGCTCACGGTGCCGGTCAAGGACCTTTACCTTTATCCGCTTGTCGACGATTTCAAGACCCGCTTGTGTGGCAACCGTTGAGCATCCCCTTGGGACGGCAGGAAAATTCAACCCTGCAACCTTTTGGGGGCGCACCGTGGACATCTCATCCGAATTGCACCGTCTCGCAGACCCGATCGAAAAAGCGGTATCCGATTTCAACGACCACACCGATGTCAACCGCCTGATCCAATCGCTGAACCGCCAACTGGCCGAATTTGTCGAGACGCTGATAACTGGCGTTATTCAGCGGTTGTTCGACAGTCAGGAATTTCTCATCGAGCTAAAGGCCATCTCGGCGAAAAAAGCGTTTCGCTTCCATGGCTATCGACAAGTCCGTGTGCGCGTGCTCACCGGCAACCCCATCTGCCTGCGGGTTCCTTATTTCGTCAAGGCTTCGCCTAAGAATCGACGCCGGCGCAATTTCAACGGTCAGTTGGCCTTGCAATGGCTGGGATTCATCGATCGGGTCAGCCTGCACCTGGCATCCGTGGCGGTCCAGTCGGCCTTGCTGTGCCCGTCCTTTCAAATTGCCAGACAGACGCTTTCCCAGCATGGCATCGAACTGGGAGTCAAGGCCATTCAACGCATCGGCCGGTCGATGGGTCGGCAGGCCATGAACCATCGCCAGCGTATCGCTCTGGGCGGAACCGACCGGGTCGATGGCCGGGTGCTGCTGGTTTGCCTCGACGGCGGTCGCCTGCGGGAGAGGAAAGCCAAAGGCGGCAGACCGCCGGCAAGCCCCAAACGCCGAGGCTACCATACCGATTGGCCTGAGCCGACCCAGATCGCGATCCAATGCTTTAACACCGATGGAAGCCAATGTGCTGACTTTCTCCCGATCTATGATGCCACCATGGGCGATATCGATCGGGTATTCGAATTGATCGAAAGTTATCTCAGGCAACTGGATGCCGCCACGGCCGAGCATGTTATTTTTTGTGCCGACGGTGCCCGCAGGTATTGGAAGCGGATCGGTCCGCTGGCCAAAAAACTGGAAATTGCCGTTCATTTCGAAGTCATTGACTATACCCATGCCAAGCAAAACCTGATATCGATCATCGAAAAACTGCCCAAGACCATAGGGGCTCGCCGAATTTCCAAAATCGCCAAAGCATGGTGCGACTTACTGTGGAAAGGCAAATTGCATGAAATCAGGCATCAGATAACGCAGCTGATCACATCCCGGAAAAAACGCAAGCAAGCGCTTGATAAATTCAAGGGTTACTTTTTGAACAACTTCCATCGTATGCAGTATGCCGGTTTTCGGTACTTCAAGGTGACCACCGGCAGCGGTTGTGTGGAGAGCGCGATCCGCCGGGTGATCAATCTCCGGCTCAAATCGCCGGGTATTTTTTGGAAACGCGAGACCGCCGAAGTGATGCTTTTTCTGAGAAGCACACTGCTTTGCGGTCGCTGGCGGTTGATGCTCAACAACCTGTTCGCCGATAACCGCGGGCAGTTTAACGT
>JAIVHD010000202.1 GCA_020201235.1 Lysobacteraceae bacterium | reverse complement strand
CCACGGTTCCCGCGTCATCCGTTTCGAGCGCGCAGCTCATCTCGCCGGTCGGATGTTCTATCGACAGGGTCTTGCGGCGGCCCGCCGCAGCTGAAGCCACGTGTTGCGCACTGGTTCCGGCGATCAGGGCGGCGGTCGCGACTGAGATTGCGCCGAAAACGCCGATGGATGCGTGCGCGCGGTGTGGAATGAATGAGCGGACGGTGATCGCACCGCCGTTGCGCGGCGGCGCGACGAGCATGATCTTGGGTACCGATTTTTCTGTGACGTCACCCAGGTTCATCAGCGGCCCGGCGGCAAGGCGGATTGCCTCGATACGCCGCTTGAGCGGCTCATTGCCATCCAAAGCGTCGCGGTCCTCGTAGCCGGTAATGCCTACATCGGACGCCACGATGACGATGCACGGCATGCCGTTGTCGATCAGCGTGCAGGCAATTCCCTCTATTGCATCACGGGCGTTGCCGGTCGGCAGCAGCGCGCCGCAACTCGAGCCGGCGGTGTCGTGAAACTCCAGTGCGACTGGCGCAGCTGTCCCGGGCACACCATCGATCCGTGCGTCCCCTTCATAGCTCACAAGCCCGCCGGGTGTCGCGATGGTCGCCACCGCTGTCTGGTCGGTATTCTTCATGAAGATCGCGACCTTAGTCTGGTCACCGGTAGTGCTAACCAGGCCACGCTCAATAGCGAACAGGCCGACCCCCGCAAGGATGTTGCCGCAATTCTGGGCGTCGGTGACGAGTGCCTGATCGACAAAAACTTGCAGGAACAGATAATCAACATCGACGCCTGGCCGCTTGGACTGTGAGACGATCGCCACCTTGGAAGTCAGAGGGTCGGCACCGCCCATCCCATCGATCTGCCTGGGATCGGGAGAGCCCATGATCCGAAGCAGCAGCCTGTCGCGATCGGCACGATCAGCGGGCAGGTCCTCCTCAAGGAAGTAGCCGCCTTTCGAAGTGCCACCGCGCATCCACATACAGCGCACGCCGTCATTCATAACGCAAGCCGAGGTCGCGCAACCGGCCGCGCATGCCGTAAATGTCGAGCCCGAGCTCGCCCGCGGCGAGGCGCCTGCGCTTTTCGACCTCTGCCACCTCTCTCGCCCGCGCCTTCTCGAGCACGGCATCCGCGCTCTGGCGATCGACCACGCAGACCCCATCGTCGTCCGCAACAATGACGTCACCCGGTTTGACTGGCGCCCCCGCGCAGATAATCGGCACGTTGACAGAGCCCAATCGCTCCTTGACCGTTCCCTGCGCGAATACGGCTCTGGACCAAGCCGGAAACCCCATTTCCTCTAGGTCGCGGACGTCGCGCACTCCAGCGTCGATGACTAGGCCGCGGCAGCCGCGCGCCATCGCCGATGTCGCCAGCAGATCGCCGAAATAAGCATCTACGCAGGGCGCCGTCGGCGCTAGAACCAATATGTCGCCCGGCTTCAGCTGCTCGATGGCGACGTGAATCATCCAATTGTCGCCTGGCGGCGCCGAGATGGTTACCGCGGAACCGGCGATGCGAACGCCGGGCCAGACCGGGCGCAATTCATGGCCGAGCAGCCCAGTACGGCCCTGCGCTTCGTGAACCGTGGCAACCCCGCACTGGGCGAGCCCGTCGATACTGGCCGCCGTAGCCCGCTCGATCCCTTGCACTACAACGCCCGCCACCTGCACCTCCAACGCCAGACTGATGCCCATCGCTAGCTTGGGCAATTCCAAAAACTCAATACCCCCTTCCCTTATTTGATTTGAAGGAATGACCCGTAGCCCCATAGTTGCGTCGATGGTCATCAAAATCTCGGCAATTGGCTTCGGTGAAGCGGCGACGGCGTTCGCGCTCGATTGGCGGGCGGCGGGTGTCGAGGTTCGAGCGTACGACATACTCACCGAGGACCCGGCGCATCGCGAGGCAAAGATTGACGACTACCGCCGGGCAGACATTGCTGGGTCGAACAC
>JAIVHD010000021.1 GCA_020201235.1 Lysobacteraceae bacterium | reverse complement strand
ACTCTCCGAGGCGCGCGTTGCCGCCGGCGCGCAGGCATGGCGCGCGCCGGCGGTCAACTCATTTTCGGCCTGGCTTGCGCAACTGCGCGATCAGGCCTTGCTCAACGGCACGATCGACGCGGTGCCGATTTCGGCCTCGCAGGCGCGGCTTTTGTGGCAGCAGGTGATCGATACCGATGTCTTCGTCGGCGAACCGCGCGTGCATACGCTGGCCGAGCGCGCCTGGCGCAGCATTCACGAATTTTGCCTTCAGCACCCGAAAGACTGGCCGGAACCCCTGTTATCCGAGGACAGCCGGCGGTTTCGCGAATGGGTGGCGCGTTTCGAGAACCTGTGCCAGCAACAGGGCGTGATTGATGAATGGCGCTTCGCGGCCCACTTGCCTGAATGGATTGCCGACGGCCGGATCGATTTGCCGGCGGCGGTCGAACTGAACGGCTTCGAACTGCCGCCGACGCCGCTACAGCGCCGCATTTTCCAGGCGCTTGAACAGGCCGGGGTTTCAGTCGACGGCCGGGCCGGGTCTGAGTCCACCGAGCCTCGATCAACCCAGGCTGAGTCGATCGGCCCGGCATCGGATATCGCGCCGCAAGCGCCAACCCTGTACCGCTTCACCGAACCCGACGACGAACTGCGCGCGGCCGCTCGCTGGGCCCGGGCGCTGCTGGAAGATCAACCCGGTCAGGCGATCGCAATCGTTGTGCCCGACCTGGCCGGCCGGCTTACGCGCGTCGAGCGCATCTTCCGCCAGGTATTCGACCCGCCCGGGTTCGCGCTGCAGGCCGGCGGCAGCGACGCCTGGCATAGTTCGCTGGGGATGCCACTGGCGCGCTGGTCGCTGGTGGCCGATGCGTTGTTGCTGCTGGGGCTCAACCCGGCGGAAATCAGTCAGCCGGTCGCGGGTCGGATCCTGGGCTCGCCGTGGCTTGCCGGCGAGTCGGTCGAGGCCGAGTCCCGCGCCCGGGCCAGCGCCGGCCTGATGCGATGGTCGCCGTTTTACATCACCGGCTTCGAGCTGACTGCGGCGTGCAAGAAAGCCGGCGCGCACAGGTTGGCCGCAGGGCTCGACGCCTGGCGCAGCAAATTCACACGTCACCGCAGCCTGGCCTGGCCGTCGGAATGGGTGGCGCGTTTCCAGACCGAACTCGAAGCACTGGGTTTCGGCCGCGGCCGGGCGCTGGATTCGCGTGAGTTCCAGGTTTTGGGCCGTTGGCACGAACTGCTCGAAGAGGTGGCCGCACTGGATGTGGTGGCCGGTGCCCCGGTCCAGCGCGCTACGGCGCTATCGCTGCTGTCCGAACGTGCCGCCGGCGCGACCTTTCGCGAGCGCAACCCCGGTTGCCCGGTAGAAATCCTGGGCGTGGAGGAAGCGCTGGGCTCGTGCTTCGATGCACTGTGGATCACCACTCTGGATCGCGAGACCTGGCCGGGCGCCGCGCGCCGCGAGCCATTGATTCCCGGCCCCGTCCAGGCCGAAGTACCAGCCGCCAGCAGTGACGGCAAACTCCAGCGCGCGCGCCTTGAGCTGGCCGGCCTGTTGCGTGCTGCCAGCCAGGCATTCGGCAGCTTTTCGACCGGCAGCGAGGACCAACAGCGCGAGCACACCCGGCTGCTGCCCGGGCACGAGTTTATGAAGGCAGAAATCGACCCGCCAATCGAACCGCTGGTGTTGGCGCGCATCGATGATGATTGCTACGCTCCGGTGCTGGCCGCTGGTGAAACGCGCGGCGGTACCGGCGTGCTCAGCGATCAGTCGGCCTGCCCGTTCCGGGCCTTTGCCACGCGCCGGCTGGGTGCCCGCGAATTTACAGCGGCCCGGCCCGGCCTCGATGCTGCCGCGCGCGGCAATCTCGTTCATGCCGCGCTGGAGTTGTTCTGGCGTGGCCTCAAAGATCGCACGGCGCTGCTTGCATTAACGCCCGACGAGCTGAAGCAGCGCATCCACGAAGCCGCCGACCAGGCCCTTGGACGCTTCACCGAACAGCACCGGCTGCTATTGAAGCCACCCGCTCGCCGGCTGGAACTGTTGCCAGCCTACGCGCTGGCCATGAGGCCGCCGCCGGCGGCACTCGCGTTTGGCCTCATCCGGCCCGACGGACTCAAATTCGATGGCCTGTGCGAAACCGACACCGGCATACCGGGCGTGACCGAGCTGGCTGCGGCCCACGGCGCATGGAAAGACGCCGGCGACTGGAGCGTGCTGCTGGCCCAATGGCAAGCCAGCCTGAACGACTTGGCATTCTCGTTCCAGGAGGGCCGCGCCGAAGTCGATCCGCGCGACGCCCAGGCCTGCCGCAACTGCCACCTGCATGCGCTGTGCCGAATCGGCGAGCGTCGATCGAAGATCGAAACGGAGACCCCGACATGAGCGACCGCGAGCAACGCCTGTTGGCGGTCGACCCAAGCCGCTCGGTGATCGTCCAGGCACCAGCCGGCTCGGGCAAGACGACGCTGCTGGTCGAGCGTTTTCTGGCCTTGCTCAACCGGGTCCAGGAGCCGGAGGAAATCCTGGCAATGACCTTCACGCGCAAGGCTGCGACCGAAATGCGCGAGCGCGTGCTGCGTTTTCTCGAGCCCGGTTTTGAGACCAACGCGCCGCACGAACAGGGTGCGCTGGCAACGGCGCGCGCCGTTGCCGAAAAGGCCGGGCGCTGGAACCTGGCTGCCAACCCGCAGCGGCTGATGATTCGCACGATCGACAGCTTCAGCCATTACCTGGCGCGCAGCATGCCGGTCGCCAGCCGTCTCGGGCCCGTGCCGCAGCCGGCCGACAACACCACCGCACTTTATCGGCGCGCGGCCCGCCGGGTGCTTGAAGCACTCGAAGGCGACGAACTGTCGAGCGATCTCGAAGCGCTGCTGCTGTGGCGTGATCACCGCACTCAAGACATCGAGGATCTGCTGGTTTCGCTACTGGCCAAGCGCGAGCAATGGCTGCGCGCGCTGGGTGTGACCGGCCAGCCCGAGCGGCGCGCGTTTGAACAGGTTTTGCACACGATCGTGCTCGAAACACTGGCCAAGACGCGCGCGGCACTCGACCACGCACTGGCGGGCATCCACAGCACCGGTGACGAAGTCGCGCACCTGATGAACTTTGCCGCCGATACGCTCAACGGCCAGGGCCGGGCATCCGGGATTTGCAACTTTGCTGGGCATCATGGGCTGCCGCCGCCAGAACCCGACTTCCTGCCGCAATGGCAAGCCATCGCCGAAGCGTTCCTGACCCAGGCCGGGACCTGGCGCAAATCGATCTCCATCACCACCGGGTTTCCGCCAAAAACCGACCAGAAGGCGCGTTTCGGCGAGCTGCTTGGTTCTCTGGCCGGGCAAGAGGCCCTGGCCGACCTGTTACAGCGCGCGCGCGGCCTGCCGCAACCGCGCTACGATGAAGACGAATGGCGCACGCTGCAAGCCCTGATCAAGGTGCTGGAGCGCGCCGCGGCCGAGCTCGAGCTGGTGTTCGCCGAATCCGGGCAAACTGATTTCACCGGCCTCAGCCGGGCCGCGCTGCAGGGCCTGGGCGATGAGGACTCGGGCTTCAGCGACCTCGGGCTGTATCTCGACAATCGTATTTCGCATATTCTGGTCGACGAATACCAGGATACCAACTGGGCCCAGTTTTACCTGCTCGAAAAGCTCACCCACGGCTGGCAGCGCGGCGACGGCCGTACGCTGTTTGTCGTCGGCGACCCGATGCAATCGATCTACCGCTTCCGCGAAGCCGAGGTTGGCCTGTTCATGCGCACCCGCGACCACGGCCTGGCCGGCCTGGAGCTCGAATCGCTGAAGCTCGACCAGAACTTTCGCTCGGCCTCCGAAATCGTCGACTGGGTCAACGACACACTCGGCCCGGCCTTTCCGGTAACCGAGGACATCGCCGCCGGCGCGGTCGCCTATGCCCGTTCCAGCGCCGGTCTCGGCCCGGGCGGCCGGGTCGAGGCGCTGGCCCACGCCGACGGCCAGCAAGAGGCCGAAGCCATCGCACTGCGCATCCGCCAGGCGCTGGCCGAACATGCCGACGACCCGGAATACAAAGCCGCAATCATTGTTCGCGCCAGAAGCCACCTGGCCGACATCCTGCCGGCCTTGCAGACCCACGGCATCGCCTTCAGGGCGCTAAAACTCGACCCGCTGATGGCCCGTCCGGTGGTCCAGGATCTGCTCGCGCTGGCCCGCGCGATCCGCTTTCCGGCCGACCGGACCGCGCTACTGGCGGTGCTGCGCTCACCGCTCTGCGGACTGACGCTGGCCGACCTGCACGCACTCTCAGGTGACGGTGCCGATCCGCTCGATGCGCACGCCTTGCAGCGCCTGACCCCTGAAGCCGGGGCCCGGGCCGAAGCGGTGTTTAAGGCCCTGCAACAGGCCCGGGCGCTGGCCGGACGCCGCTCATTGCGCGACCGGGTGGAAGGTGCCTGGCAGCGGCTGGGCGGCTGGCATTGCCTGCAAAACCCGGGGTCGGATGGCAACGAGGCCCGGTTGCTGCTGGACACGCTGGAAGCCGCCGAAAACCAGGACCTGCTCGATGACTGGAACGACCTCGAAGAACTGCTGCAACAACAATTCACCGCCGGCGACCCGCCGGACAAATCGGTCAAGCTGGAGATCCTGACCATGCACGGTGCCAAGGGCCTGGAATGGGACCTGGTGGTGCTGCCGGGCCTCAACCGCGGCAGCGGCGGGTCCGATCAAGAACTGCTGTACTGGTTGCCGTTCACGCCCGAGCACGGCGGCGAACAAGTCCTGCTCAGCCCGCTGCGCGCAGCCTGGCAGCCGGACAACACGCCCTTGATCGAACTGATCCGGGCCGAACAACAAATGCGCAACGCGTTCGAGAACCAGCGCCTGCTCTACGTCGCCGCCACCCGCGCCCGGAGCCAATTGATCGTCAGCGGGGTTCTGGACCCGCAACGCGACGCGATCAAGCCGGCCCGGGCAAGCCTGCTCGAAATTCTTTGGCCCTGCGCCGGCCACCAGTTCATCAGCGCGCTGGAGGGCTCGCTCGAATCGGACCCCGGGATCACGCACGCAGCCGCAGTAAGCATGCCCGATCAATCCCTGCGGCGCGTACCACGCGACTGGCAGGTCCCGATCGGCACGACGCTGGACTGGACGCCGTCCATGCCCGCCGCCGAGCGCGAAGTTGAAATCGAATTCAATTGGGCCGGTGTCCAGGCACGCCGCACCGGCACCGTACTGCACCGCCTGCTGGAGCGGGTCGGCACCATCGGTGTCGAAAACCTGGACCGCCAGCAACAACGTGAACTCGCCGGTCGCATCCCGCGCCTGCTGCGCGCCATCGGCACCGGACCCGAACTGCTGGACCCGGCCACGGAACGGATCACCAAAGCCTTCGAAAACACGCTTTCCAGCGACACCGGCCGCTGGATTCTAAGCAACCGGCACCGCGACGCTGCCTGCGAACTCGCGCTTACCGGCATGCTCGACGGCAAGCTGGTCAACGCCGTGATCGACCGCAGCTTCATCGACCAGCACGGCACCCGCTGGATCATCGACTACAAATCCGGCTACCACGAAGGCGGCGACCTCGAAGGCTTCGTCGCCGAGGAAGCCGCGCGCTACCAAGCCCAGCTCGGCCTGTACCGCAAATTGTTCGAGCAGATGGGCGAAACCAATATCAAGACCGCACTCTACTTGCCGCGCCATGGGGTGTTGCAGGAGGTCGAATAAACCCCTGGCTACCAAAGAGACAGGCGTCATGAATACTAAAGATTAAATGCCCACAATGAGTCTTGAAGTCCCTGCTTTTAAAACGCACCGCGCAGATTGCGCCGGGCATCTTCAGGATGTACCTGTCTAATGAATTACTTTCGACTTGTCCACGAACGCGGATTCCGGTATCGTTTGCACGTCCGAGAGTTGCCACGTACTCTGGATCTGATCTTTCCGCGTCTGGAGTCGGTGATTTGGGGTTGCGAACTCTCGGGCCTGGAACGAGTCCGGCATAGGGTGCGCGTATTTCTTTCAGGAGGGCACAAGTGACTTTGAAGTCGGTTGAACTTTTCGCGGGTGCCGGAGGACTGGCGATGGGGGTCTCGCTGGCCGGATTCCAGAGCCAAGCGGTTGTCGAATGGGATCGTTGGGCCTGCCAAACCATGCGTCACAATCGCGCCCGCGGGTTTCCGCTCGTGGGCGATTGGCCCATCCATGAAGGAGACGTTCGGGAATTTGACTGGAACAAAATCGGCACACCGATCGATCTGATCGCCGGCGGGCCGCCCTGCCAACCATTCTCGATGGCCGGTAAACACACCGCCCATGATGACAAGCGCGACATGTTTCCGGCCGCGATCGATGTGGTCCGCGCGCTGCAACCCTCGGCTTTCATCTTTGAAAATGTCAAGGGCCTGACCCGACCCGGTTTCGCCAACTACTACCAATACATTCTGCTTCGGCTCGAGTTTCCCAACCGCCCGCGCGGAAACCACGAGTGCTGGCGCAATCACTTCGAAAGGCTGCAGGAGGTCAAAACCTCGAACGGCACAACCGCCGGAGAGCTGGTCTACAACGTTGTCCCTACTCTGGTCAATGCGGCCGACTACGGTTGTCCGCAACGCCGGGAACGCGTATTTATTGTCGGATTCAAGCGCGGCCTTGGAATTGACTGGTCCTTTCCCAGGCCCAGTCACAATCGTGATGCCCTTCTGTACGAACAGTGGATCACCGGGCGCTACTGGGATCGCCACGGAATCCCTGCGTGCCGAGTACCCGCGCCACCGGAAGCGGTCCGAAATCGAATCTCGAAATTGAACGACGGGTTATTGTTATTCCCCCCCGACGGCCTTCCCTGGAGGACCGTTCGCGATGCATTGCGCGATCTTCCGGATCCGCGCAACGCGGGTTCCAAAATATTTTTGAACCACAAATTCCAGGATGGCGCTCGTCCGTACCCTGGCCACACGGGCAGCCCCCTCGACCTGCCCGCCAAGACACTGAAGGCGGGCGACCATGGTGTCCCTGGCGGCGAAAACATGATGGTGCGCGGTAGTGGCCAGGTGCGCTACTTCACGGCGCGCGAGGCTGCACGGCTTCAGGGTTTTCCGGATGGCTACGATTTGCAGGGATCCTGGTCTGAAATCATGCGCCAGCTCGGCAACGCCGTCCCGGTTCCACTCGCGCGCGTGGTGGCAAGCTCGGTTGCCGAAAAACTTGTCCTGGCAAAATTACGGGCAATCGTCCCTGAACTCGAACGGAGACGGGCATGAACGATCGTGTCGTGCCCTTTAACCCGCTCGACAAGCGGCAGCTTGGCGAGAGTGTAGGCCGGCAGTTGCTTGCTCGCGAGCCCTGCAGCCTCGGGCAATTAGAGCGGTTCCAGGGTGCGGGGATCTATGTGATCTACTATTCCGGAGACTTTCCAGCGTACACGCCGCTGGCCCAAGCCAATCAAGAAGGCTGCTTCGAGGCACCTATCTATGTAGGCAAGGCGGTGCCAAAGGGCTCGCGCAAGGGTGGCTCGCTAGAAGCTCCAGCCGGAAGCGTTTTGTATTCCCGCCTGGGCGAGCATGCCCGATCCATCCAGGAAGCATCAAATCTAGACCTCGAGCGCTTCTTTGTCCGCTATCTCGTGGTGGACGATATCTGGATTCCCCTGGCGGAATCCTTGCTAATCGCCCACTTCAGCCCGCTATGGAACCACCTGATCGACGGTTTTGGCAACCATGACCCCGGCAAGGGACGCCACGCGGGACTGCGTCCGCGATGGGATGTCCTGCACCCTGGGCGCGCCTGGGCCGAAAAATGCAAACCCCGGGATGAAACCGCCGAACAGATCGAGCTTGAGGTACTCGAACACCTGCGCTCCATGCCAATTGGTTGACCATGCACCCCATTGACCCGGGCGCTCGGCGCGAAATTGAGCAACGACCGAGACGGATCCGGGAGAGTGACGGCATTGCGTTCGTCATCGCGGTTGAATCGGCAGCCGCCCCTGGGGTTTTGTCTCGCCCGACAGCGATTACGCTGTCCGATTGATCGACCGCCATCGCCTGGATTGATCGTCATACCGTCGCTTTACTCGTCGATGATTCTTTTCGCGAGCCTGCTTTACGTACGGCAGCGTACCGACAGCCGCAGCGGTCGGCGGTAAATTATTTGTCCATCCAATCAAGTTGCCGCGGCCCGAGCCCGCCGAATCATGAAATTTCCATCCAATCGACAAATCTGGAACCTGAGCGCTGTCGCGCTTGGATTTGTATTGATGCAGGGTTGCGCCGTCAATCCGGTCAGCGGCGACCGCGAGTTTGTTCTGGTCAGCGAAAACCAGGAAATTGCCATGGGTGCCCAGGGTGCCGAGAGCGTTCGCCAATCCATCGGGCTGGTGGAAGACGATGCCCTCCAGAGTTACGTTCAAGGACTTGGCATGAACCTGGCCCGCGACTCGGAGCGTCCTGATATTCCATGGTCGTTCACGGTGCTCGATGACCCGACGCCGAACGCGTTCGCATTTCCCGGCGGCCCCATTTTCGTTACCCGCGGCATGATGGGCCTGATGGGCAGCGAGGCCGAACTGGTCAGCGTGTTGGGGCACGAGATCGGTCACGTGACGGCGCGCCACTCGGTCGCCATGATGACCCGCGCCCAGGTCGCCCAAATTGGGCTGGGCGTGGGCAGCATACTCAGTCCCGAACTGGCCCAGTTCAGCGACATGGCCGCCAGCGGCTTGTCGCTACTGTTTCTCAGCTACAGCCGGGATGCGGAGCGACAGGCCGACGATCTCGGGTTCGGCTACGCGCTTGATCACGGCTATGACGTGCGCGAAATGGTCAACGTGTTCGCGTCGTTGCAGCAGGCCGGCAATCTCGCCGGCGCAAGCGCGCTGCCGAGCTGGCTTGCAAGTCACCCCGAGCCTGGCGAACGCATCTATCGTATCGACGCACAGCTTGCCGCTCTTGACCAGCCGCTGGGCAATGCCCGGGTCGGGCAGGACGACTACATGGGCTACATTGAAGGCATGGTCCATGGCGTGAATCCGCGCCAGGGTTATTTCGAGGGCAATGTTTTCGTGCACCCGGACATGGCGTTCCGGCTGGTCTTCCCACAAGGCTGGAAGACACAGAATCTATCGCAGGTCGTACTGGCCGGCAGTCCCGACCAGGATGCGGTGGTGCAGTTGACACTGGCCGCCGGTGCCCCGTCCGAAGCTGCCGGGCAGTTCTTCGGCCAGGAAGGCCTGGCATCCAGCGGCGTCAGTCAGCGCTCGATCAATGGGCTTCAAGCCGTGCGCGGCCGCTTCCAGGCGCAGATTCCGAACGGCGAGATTGGTGGCACTGCGGCCTTTATTGCCCACGGCCAGAATACTTACCGTCTGCTGGCGTTCTCACCCGCGCAGAAATTCGACGGCTATGATTCGGCCTTCCAGCAAACCATCGCCAGCTTCGCCAGGCTGACGGACCGCAAGGCCCTGGCCCGGCAGCCGGATCGGATTTCGATCGTGCGAACGCGCCGGGCCATGACGCTTGCCGCCTTCAATTCGCAGTTCCCCTCCGTGATCGACATTGAACAACTGGCGCTGATCAACCAGCTTTCAGGCCCCAATGTGACGATTCCGGCCGGCACCCCGGTCAAGCGGGTTATCCG
>JAIVHD010000201.1 GCA_020201235.1 Lysobacteraceae bacterium | reverse complement strand
CACGCCGTGCTTCTGGAGCTGGCTGTCGGCCGGCTGGCGCTGGTGCGTATTCGCGAGCTGCCGGTGCCGGTCAACTGGCATTTGGTCCAGCGCCGCGGTCGGCAGGTCACGCCGGCCGCAGCGGCCTTTGCGCAGCACCTCAACGATAGCCTTCCCGTGATCGACGGGCAGCTGCGCTCGCTGCTGGCTCGACACGGCCAGACCCTGCGCGATGAGCTGGCGTGAAACGCGCGGCGCCGAGCAGCAACCGCTGATCAAGCGGCAACCAGCTTGATGCAGTCTGCAAGGCGCTTGTGAGATACTCGGTCTTTTATAATCGAACGCGGCCTGCTTACAGCTGGCTTCCGTCCCGCCCAATCCCGCTCAAGGCAAGGAGACCCCGGTGACCGACCGCAAACTGACCCTGACCGACCCTGACTCCGGCAAATCTCTTGACCTACCGGTCGTGACCGGCACCGAGGGCGATCCGACCCTAGACATTGCTCGCCTCAATCCTGACCTGGGCTATTTCACTTACGACCCCGGCTACGGCACCACCGCCAACTGCAAGAGCGACATCACATTCATCGACGGCGCCCAGGGGATCCTGAGATACCGCGGCTTCCCGATCGAGCAACTTGCCGAACGATCGAGTTTTCTGGAAGTCGCCTATCTGCTGTTATACGGGGAGTTGCCGTCGCAGTCCGAACTGACCGGCTTCGAGCGCGATATCAAATACCACACGATGGTCCACGAGCAGGTCAATACCTTCATTGGTGGCTTCCATTACGACGCCCACCCGATGGCGATTCTGTCCGGGGTGGTTGCTTCCATGGCCGGCTTTTACCAGGCCAACCTGGATGTAAAAGATCCCGAGCACCGCGACCTGGCCGCCAAGCGCATGATCGCCAAGATGCCGACCGTGGCCGCGGCCGCCTACCGGCATTACATGGGCTGGCCCAGCGCCCATCCGCGCAACTCGCTCGACTATCCCGACAATTTCCTGCACATGATGTTTTCGGTGCCGGCCGAGGCGTACCAGGTCAACCCGGTTGCCGCCAAAGCGCTGGACCTGCTGTTCATCCTGCACGCCGATCATGAGCAGAACGCGTCGACCTCTACGGTCCGCCTGGTCGGCTCGACCGGGGCGAATCCTTACGCCTGCGTTGCCGCCGGCATCGCCGCGCTGTGGGGGCCGGCCCATGGTGGCGCCAACGAGGCCGTGTTGAAGATGCTCAACGAGATCGGCGACGTCAGCCGGGTCGGTGAATACGTCAGCAAGGCCAAAGACAAGAACGATCCTTTCAGGCTGATGGGCTTCGGCCATCGGGTCTACAAAAACTTCGACCCGCGTGCGCGCATTATCCGCAAGGCCTGCCACGATGTGCTGGACGATCTGGGTCAGACCGATCCGCTGCTTGATCTGGCGATGGAGCTGGAAAAGATCGCACTGGAAGACGACTACTTCGTCGAACGCAAGCTCTATCCCAACGTGGACTTCTATTCAGGGTTGATCTACAAGGCCCTCGGAATTCCGACCAGCATGTTCACGCCGATGTTTGCCATAGGCCGAACCGTTGGCTGGGTCGCACAATGGCTGGAACAGGCATCCACGCCGCATCGCATCGGACGCCCGCGCCAGGTGTACACCGGTCACGGCGAACGCGACTACGTGGCGATGGACCAGCGCGGCTGAAGAGCCCGCGCTGCCTTTGTTATATGTTAAGCAGCCGGCCGCCGTCGACAGCTAGAATCTGACCGGTCACGTACGACGCATCCAGCGCCAGAAAAGCGACCGCTCCGGCAACATCGGCCGGCGTCCCCTGCCGCTGCAAAGGAACCTTTTCCAGGATTTCGCGCTGGGCCTCCTGCCCGGCGTCGGCCTCGCCCTGCGGCCACACTGTTGTCTTTCAGCGGCACCAGCCCGTGAATATCCACCAGATTGACGATCGTGCCGGGCCGGCGGGCCAGTTCCGGCGCGCAGGTCCGGCTCAGAAAATACGGCCCGCGGGCGTTGCTGGCAAAAAGATCGTCCCAGTCTTCCTGAGTGGCCTGCTTGATCGGGGTCGGATAAAACGCCGAGGCGTTATTGATCAGTACGTCGATCCTTCCGAAGGCTTCCAGCGCAGCATCATGGATCGACTGACCGGCGCGCGGATCGGCCAGATCAGCACGGACCAGGACTGCCGAGCCGCTGCGCTCGGCGTTCAGAGAGTCGACCAGCGCCTGCGCCGGCTTCTCAGAACCGCGGTAATGCAGGCAGATACTCAGGCCGCGTCGGTGCAAATTACGCGCAATCTCGGCACCGATGCGGCGAGCACCGCCAGTGATGATGGCGCACGCGGCGTTGTTGGAAAAATCAGGCACGGCACGGATTTTCCGGTAAAGAGGGTTATTGGAGCAGGGCCACCGTCAAATAGCAATGAGTACGGGCTATGCCACCGTCTCGCTACAATGCTGAATAACCAGTCGTCCCGTCTCCCTATCTGCATGAATCGTTTACCCGCCGCGCTCGAGCTTCCGCCACCACCACCGGAACTGGCCCGACTGAGTCAGCGCCTGGGTGAACGCATCGCCGCGGAGATCCGACGCGACGGACCAATGCCCTTCGACCGCTACATGGCCATGGCCCTGTACGAGCCGGGGCTGGGCTACTACGTCAATGGACTGCACAAATTCGGCCTGGCCGGAGATTTCGTCACCGCGCCCGAACAGGGCGGTCTGTTCGCCGCCGCGCTGGCGCGGCAGATCGACGAGATCGCCGGCGCGCTTGACGACAGCTACGTCATCCTGGAGCTGGGCGCCGGCTCAGGCGTATTGGCGCGCGATTTGCTTGAGAACCTGGCGGTGCCCCCTGAGCGCTATCTGATCCTCGAACCCAGCGCGCCCTTGCGCCAGGTTCAGGGCGAAACTCTGGCGGGACTGAACGCCGGTCTCGCTGATCGCGTCGAGTGGATTACCGCACCGCCCGAAACGCCTTTCGACGGGCTGGTACTGGCCAATGAAGTCGTCGACGCACTGCCGGTCGCGATGTTCGAGATGACCGGCGAAGGCCTGCGCGAGCAACGCATCGGCGTGAATCAATCGCGACTGGGATGGATACCGGCCCCGGCCCGGCCCCGGCTGCGGCAAGCCTTCGAGAACATACAAGGTCGGCTCGAATACCAGCTGTCCGAAGGCTATCGCAGCGAAATCTGCCTGGATCTGCCAGGCTGGCTGGCCACCGTCACCGAACCATTGCGACGCGGCGCCGTCCTGCTGTTCGACTACGGCTATCCGCGCCCGGAGTACTATCTGCCCGCGCGATCTTCCGGCACCCTGGTATGCCACTACCGCCACCGCGCCCATTTCGATCCCTTCGTATGGCCTGGACTGACGGACTTATCGGCCTTTGTAGATTTCAGCGCCGTGGCGGACGCCGGGCGCGAC
>JAIVHD010000424.1 GCA_020201235.1 Lysobacteraceae bacterium | reverse complement strand
GCAATGCTGCAATCCACATGCGCACCAGGCTGACGGCCTGAGCGCTCATTCCTGTTTCCCGGCTGTAACCCATTCGCGTACCCAATTGATATATTCGTGATTGCCGTCAATGACCGGTGTGGCCAGCACTTCCGGCACTTCGTAACCATGCCGTTCGATCAGGCGGCGACGCAAGTCGCTAAACGCCGCAGCGGTTGTTTTCAAAGTCAGCGTGACTTCCTGCTCGCGCTCAATCCTTCCCTCCCAGGGGTAGATCGAGGTCACTTGCGCACCGATGCTTGCGCAAGCGGCGAGCCTGGATTCGACCAGATCACGCGCCAGACGCTCGGCATGGGCGCGGTCGGAACAGCTTGTGTGGACCAGCACCAATGATTCGGAATCCATAAAAGCGTGCACCCGAAGGTGGTTTTAAGGTGAAACGGCCCCGGCTGACAGATGTCGACGGGAAATCGCCATCCGCTGCCGGATCGGCGAACATCAGACCCGGGCGGGCGGTTGGTCATTGCAAACAGTTTAACCCGGATCACTTCCCCGGCCTTTGCCGAAGCCCCGGAATGCGCGCCTGCACGTTCGCCGCGAGGACCGATTCCGATTGCTTGCGTGCCGTTTGTGCCGCGCGGCCGGGCTCGGCTGGATATCGAATTTGAAGGCTGGCACTTGAAATGGAGTCGGGACAGTCCCATCTGCCGATCAAGCGCTATCGTCGCACAGGCTCGTGCATGGGTCGGCGGCGATGGCAAGCGAAACCCGTTTTGCCGGGGCCAACTGGTTTCCGGTGAAATGTTATCGATTATTACTGTAAAAGAAATGGAAGGGAGAAGTATCCATGAAACTGCGTCCTTTGCATGATCGAGTGATCGTGAAGCGTGTCGAACAGGAACGGACCACACCGGGTGGAATTGTGATTCCAGATAGTGCCACCGAAAAGCCGATTAAGGGTGAAGTCGTTGCCGTCGGCAACGGCAAGATTCTCGAAGACGGAAGCAAGCGTGAGCTTGACGTCAAGGTCGGCGATGTCGTGCTGTTTGGAAAATATTCCGGCACCGAGGTCAAGCTCGGCGACGAAGAACTGCTGGTGATGCGTGAAGACGACATCATGGCAGTCGAAGACTGATCGAGCCGCGATGATCTTTAAGCAACAACCAAAAATCTCCGGACCGAATATCGAATTTAACGAGGAAATATTATCATGAGTGCCAAAGAAGTCCGTTTTTCCGAGGACGCCCGCAACAAGATGCTCAAGGGCGTCGAAATCCTGGCGCGCGCCGTCAGCGTAACGCTCGGCCCCAGAGGCCGCAACGTCGTGCTTGAAAAGAGCTATGGCTCGCCCACCGTCACCAAGGACGGCGTTTCGGTCGCCAAGGAAATCGAACTGGAAAACAAGTTCGAGAATATGGGTGCCCAAATGGTTAAGGAAGTGGCATCGCAGACTTCCGACGCGGCCGGCGACGGTACCACTACCGCCACCGTGCTTGCCCATGCCATGCTGCGCGAAGGTATGAAGGCCGTTACCGCCGGCATGAACCCAATGGATCTAAAGCGTGGCCTGGACAAAGCGGTTCGCGCCGCTGTGGACGAGCTCAAGAAGCTTTCGATCCCGTGTACCGATGACAAATCGATTGCCCAGGTCGGAACGATTTCGGCCAACTCCGACGACGAAATCGGCCAGATCATTGCCAAGGCGATGGGCAAGGTCGGCAAGGAAGGCGTAATCACAGTCGAAGAAGGCCAGTCGCTCGACAATGAACTCGACATTGTTGAGGGCATGCAGTTTGATCGCGGCTACCTGTCACCGTACTTCGTGACCGACCAGCAGGCGATGCAGGTTGAGCTGGAAAACCCCTACATCCTGCTGCACGACAAGAAAATCTCCAACGTCCGCGAACTGCTGCCGATTCTCGAAGCCGTGGCCAAGCAAAGCCGTAGCCTGCTGATTGTTGCCGAAGACATCGAAGGCGAAGCGTTGGCGACCCTAGTCG
>JAIVHD010000020.1 GCA_020201235.1 Lysobacteraceae bacterium | reverse complement strand
GATCACCCGAAAGCACCATCACCAGCGGCTCGCTGGTCCCGGCTTCGGAAGGATGAACTTCGATCGACCATTCGCTGAGCCCCGAGATTTCGCGCTCGAGTTCAGGCCTGAGAGAAAGCCAGGTGCCGGGAATAAGTCCCAGGGTCGGCCATACACCGGTGAGGGACAGTCGAAATTCGGGTGTCAGCCAGGAGTCCAGATCGAATCGAACGCGCTCGCCAAGCAACTCAGCATGAAGACTGGCCGGACCCATTTTCCGACGATTAAACGGCACCAGGCCGTCCAACTGCCGAAGCACAATTTCCTGATCGGGTAATTCCAGAATCGACTGATCGAATGCAACCGCACCGGTTAGTTGCCAGTCCTGTGCATGTTTGACCGGGAACCACACCTCGGCGCTGGCCGTGGCCGGCCCCTGCCAATGCATCGACTCGAGTGCCCGGTGGGCCGCTTGCAGCGGCAGCGCTTCCATCAACCGTGCCAGATCAGCAGCGCTGCTGTCGACCGACTCCACGCTCAATTCGAGCTCGGCATCGCGCAGCTGCCCGATGTAGGCGCGCTGGGCACGCAGGTCAAGTTCGGCCAGCGTGCCGTGGCGAGCGACGCCGGTCGGGGACTCACCCAGAAACTCGACGCTGCCGTCGACGTTCTCGGCCGTCGGCCAGCCTTTGGCATAGGCCAGATCCAGCCCCAGGAACTCGACCACGCTGTTGAGCGCACCCGGCGGCACTCGCTTGCCCCAGTTTGCCGGCCGACCAAACAAGGTTGTCACAGCGCTGGCCGAATCGAGTCCTGCCAGCGCCTCGTCCAACCAGCCGCGCGTTTTTTCCGGCAGCCCGTGTGCAGGCAGCCACGCGCGCAGCGAGGTCGGTTCAAAGCGCTCGACATCGACCAGCAGGTCGACCAAAAGGCCGTCGGCGTCCACATCCAATCGTCCATCGGCCGACAGCGAAAACTCCGGATGGCGCAACTTGAGGCGGTCGAGCTTGAGCCCGCCATCGAGCATCGTCATCGAACCGGAGACTTGATCGATCCGAATCGGCTTGGCATACAAAAACGGGTACTCGAGCTCCAACTGGCCGCGGGGATGTAGGCGCACACGGTCACCGCTCAACTCCAGTTCGAGGCTTTCAGCCGAAACTGAAAAATTCGGAGCCTTTAGGCTGATCCTGAAATTGTCCAGGCGACCGCCGGCCAGGTACAGCGCATCATCCGCGGTCCAGCCGAAGGCCAGGTCCTCGGCCTGACCTTCGAGCAGCCTCGGCCAGGCAGTGACGCGCCCGAGCCACGGGCTCGCCAGCGCATGCAGATAGGCCAGATCAATGCGCTCGGCGATCAGCGCCTGGCGATCGCCCAATCGGCCGTAAGCCAGGCCCGCAATCAGCGATGAATCGGACGACCCGAACTCGTGTGCGTTGAGTTCGAGCCTGAATTCAGCGTCACTCCATACTCCATCCACAAAAAAGCGGCTTGACGCGATGCCGGCGACGCCGGCCGCGTCGAGCGAGTGCAGATCGACCTGCGCGTGAACGCGGCCCCCGGCGCTGCGCGACCAGAAAAGCCAGGACTTCATCTGGGCGCGAAAATCCATCGCCGCGCCCGGATACGAGTCGAATGCGGGGTGGGTCAACTCAACATCCGGCGCCTGCGCATAGCCCGATACGGATTCAAGCCGCGATTCGGGCATCTCGAGCTTCAGCTTGGCCTCAAAGGCCTGCTCGGCATCATCCTGTGGGAGCACTCTGAGCTGGACGCGAAGCTGGTCGCCAACGCGATTGATGCTGGCTTCAGGAACCGACCAGTTCAGTTCGGGAAAGCCACTCGGGACGATTCGAATTCCGGAATCGCGCAGCACCAGATCGCCGGCCGTAAGACTTCGCTCCCAGCCTGCCGCAAACTGGCCACCTCGCTCCAGTTGCCAGCTCCACTGACCGTCCTCGTTCTGTGCCAGGCGCACATCGACCCCCAACACGGCCAGTTCAAAGCTGTTGCGCCCGGGCCGCAGCAGGTTATAAAGCTTGAATTCAAGCATCGCTCGATCGACACCGAGCAAGCGCTGCCCAGACTCGCCAACCTCCAGGCCCAGCAGCCGGATGCGCGGCGAAAGTCGCGGCCAGCTTGCCTCAATTCGCTCGATCCGAACCGGCTGGTCGAACGACTGTGACAGAAACTCCTCGACCAGCGGCCTCAAGGCATCGGCTTGCGGTGCCAGTAGCCGGCCGATGCTGACCAGCACCGCCGACCCGATGACGAACCAGACCAGCCCTCGCCAGCAATGGCGGCGAACTCTGCGCAGAATCCGCGCCGGTGAAAAGCGACTGACAGCGTCATCGCCGCTCAAAGCAGCACCACGTCGAATTGCTCCTGGCCGTATTGCTCTTCGGACTGAAACCGGATGGTCGTGCCCAATTGCTCAGCCATTTCCGCCAGCGTCCCGGTATGTTCCTCGAGCAGTTTCTCAACCACCCGTGGTGCTGCCAGCACCATCAGCTTGCCGGTTTCAAACTGGCGCACCGCGCGCAGGATTTCGCGAAAAATTTCCGAACACATCGTGTCGACTGATTTCTGCCAGCCACGGCCGTTACAGTGCGGACACGGTTCGCACAGGCGGTGCTCTAGGCTTTCGGTGGTTCGTTTGCGGGTCATCTCGACCAGACCCAGCGAGGAGATCTCTGAAATCGTCGTTCGCGCCGGATCACGCGCCAGGGTCTGGTTGAGCATGCGGGTAACCTGGCGTTTGTGCTCCTCGTCGGTCATGTCGATGAAATCGACGATGATGATTCCGCCGAGATTGCGCAGACGCAACTGGCGCGCCAGCGCCTGGGAGGCTTCCAGGTTGGTCTTGAAAACGGTATCGGCAAAACTACGGGTGCCGATATAACCACCGGTGTTGACGTCAATCGTGGTCATGGCCTCGGTCTGGTCAATGGTCAGATGACCGCCGGACTTGAGCGTGACATTGCGTCTGAGGGCGCGACCAATTTCATCCTCGACGCCGTACAGATCGAACAGCGGCCCGGGCCCGACAAACGCTTCGAGCCGGTTCGACCATTCGTTGATAAAAGTCGCTGCAAAGCCGCGTGCCTGCTGCAGCGCCTCGCCGTCGTCGAAGCGCACCCGTTCGATGCCGCTGTGCATCAGGTCGCGCAGGGCCCGCAGCGGCAGCGAAAGGTCTTCGTAAATACAGCTGCCGGGACCGGGTCCGTCGGCGACCCGCTTTTCAAGCCGCGCCCACAATCGACGCAGGTATTTCAGGTCACGCCTCAACTCATCAACCCCCACGCCTTCGGCGTTGGTGCGGAGAATCAGGCCGGCCTCGGAGTGATCGTGGTCGTGCTTCAACAACTCCAGCACCATGCCACGCAGGCGCGCTCGCTCGGCCTCGTTTTCGATTCTGAGCGAGACCCCGACACTGGTTGACGCCGGCAGGTAGACCAGATAGCGCGAAGGCAGGCTGAGCTGGGTTGTTAAGCGCGCGCCCTTCGAGCCCATCGGATCCTTGACCACTTGCACCAGGATATCCTGGCCTTCGCGAATCAGCTCGGCGATGGGCGGCACGGGCAACTCGCTGTCGGCGTCGTCGAGCGCCGTTTCAAGCTCATTGGGCGGCGGCGTAATTTCGCCGGCGTGCAGGAATGCGGTTCGACTCAGGCCGATGTTGATGAAGGCCGCCTGCATGCCGGGCAGTACGCGTTCGACCCGACCGAGATAGATATTTCCGACGTAGCTGATGTCGTCGCGGCGCTCAAGATGGATCTCCTGCAACAGGCCATTTTCGACCAGCGCGACCCTCGTCTCGGACGGCGTAATGTTGATCAGGATTTCGTTGCTCAAGTGGTCGTCCTTGCATGGAGGCTGGGGTCGGGGCCTGTCAGTCCGGCTTTTCGAAGCAAGTCGGCAGTTTCGAACAGCGGCAGCCCAACCACGCCGGTATAGCTGCCGTTCAGGCGCGCAATCCAGACCGCAGCCGAGCCCTGGATTGCATAAGCACCGGCCTTGTCCATGGGCTCGCCGCTTTTGATGCAGCTTGCGATCCAGTCGCTTGGCACGTCCGCAAAGTTGACCTCGGTCGTACTCAGAGCGCCAAGCCCGGCAGCTTCCGGCAGGACCAGCCAGACCGATGTCAGAACGTGGTGCGCGCGACCGGACAGGCGCTGCAACATGACAGCGGCGGCTTGCGCGTCATCCGGCTTGCCGAGGCATTCTTCATCCAGCGTCACGGTCGTGTCGGCACCAAGCACGCAACGGCCCGGATGGCGGGCAGCTACGACCTCGGCCTTTTCACGCGCCATGCGCATGACGTACTCGCGCGGCGCTTCGCCGGGGCGCCGTGCCTCATCGATGTCGGCCGGTTCCACGACAAACGCGTCGACCAGCCTCGCCAGCAACTCCCGGCGACGCGGCGATGCCGACGCCAGGATCAGCGGCTGCCGCCCGAGCGATCGTTCATACGGTGCGGTATCGGGCCGGTTCATGCATTCAGTCTCGGTGGTAAGGGTGTCCGGTGATCAGCGTATGGGCCCGGTAGATTTGTTCGGAAAGAATCACCCGAACCAGCATATGGGGCAATGTCAGCCGACCCAGCGACCACTGGAAATCGGCCCGTCGCCGCACCGCATCACCGTGACCGGCAGCCCCGCCGACCAGCAAGTTTACGGCATCACCGCTCATTTGCCATTGCTCCAGTCGGCCGGCGAACTGGCGTGTCGTCCACGAGGTTCCGTTTTCATCCAGCGCAATGACCTGGCCGGGCCGCTTGCACCGGGCCAACAGCGCTGCGGCCTCAACGTCCTGGAGCGGTTCGGTCGAGCTCTTCGCGGCGGTGGGCACTTCGATCAGAGTCACGCGCAGGTGCTTCGGCAATCGCCTGGCATAGACATTCCAGCCGTCGGCAACCCATGCGGGCATATTTCGGCCAATGGCGATCACTCGAACTTCCACGATTACCCCGAATCCTTGACGATACCTTCAGTCTGGCCGATTCGCAAGCGCGTGAAGCGCGCCGCTTTGAACCCCTGGACAAGCACGATTCGGCAATCGACTACGGTGTTCAAACGACACTCTACCCGATCGCGATGCGCGTTCGGGCAGAGACGCAGGTCGTTTGGCCTCGCATTTTTTTTCAGCAGCGGCGGCTCGTGGTTTATTCCGGGTCAGGGCTCGTTCGACCCGCGGTTGGTCTTGTTTGGGACGCCGTCATCATCCGCGAAGTCGCCCAGACCGTCGCGCGGTTCGTCGGCCGAGCTGTCGATAGTCGGGTCCGGCCGCTGCAGGGTCGTCGCGCTCCACAGTTTTTCGAGGTTGTAAAAGGCGCGGGTAGCCGGCAACATCAGGTGAACGACGACATCGGCCAGATCGACCAGCACCCATTCGCCGCTTTCCTGGCCTTCGACGCCCAGCGGCGCGGCGAGCCCGGTCTGCTTGACTTTCAGCGTCAGGCGCTCGGCCATGGCCTTGACCTGGCGACTGGACGAGCCGCTGGCAAGGACCATGAAATCGGCATAGGTATTGCGTTTGCGCAAATCGAAAACTTCGATGTCCTGTGCCTTGGCATCTTCCAGTACGTCGACGCATAGATCGCGCAACCCGGTCGATTCGACTGCTTGCGCTTCACGCGCCATTGTGGCGTTTTGCAATGAAGGTCATCTCCTTGGATTGAGTGTGTATTTTCGGTTGTTGCGGCCGGCAAAACAACCGGGACCAATGGTCCATTCGTCGATGGTCATTTCGGCAACGGTCCCGGTCCTGATCATGCATTTCAAGCTCGTCAATTCTGGCTTTCGGCGTTGGAACACTGCAGAACATTGGACAGACGCAGCAATTGCCGATCGTTGCTTACGCTTGTGTCAATACCCGCTCCGGCGACAAAGTCGGTCACGTCGCGAACGCTGACCAAGTTCAGGAACTGCCGCTCAAGAGTGCCGACCACATCGGCTTCAAGCGGCACCGGTTCACAATACGCGCACCAGCCGCGTAAGTCCAGAACCTCCATCCGATTGCCGTTCGGCAAGGTTGCCGGCAATTCTGTATCGGCGATGACCCAGCGCGGCTGATTGGTCCGATCGTAGTAATAGCGCACGGCCGCCTCGCTGGTGGCAGTAATCAGCCAGGTGATGCCGCCGGTGAACGCACCCTGCGAAATCCAGTGCCCCAAAAACGACCTTTGTTGCCCGTTGATGGTCGGACAGCTCGACCCGTGATTGGGGTTAAACATTTCGGCACCGTGGTTGCCGTTGAGGCGCCATGCGATCATCATCCGATCGGCGGCAATGCGCGTGGACTGCACTTCGCCAACGACCACCGGCGTCTGTCGCTCGCCGTTGCTGGTGACGCGCAACAGCGGTGCCGAAAAATACGAGCTTTGCGGGTCTTCCGGCAAGGCCGCGCTGATGTAGAAGGTCGGCAAGCCCTGCTCATCGTAGGTATACCACAGCAAAAACGAGTTGTCACCGCCGACTTCCCAATCGAATCCCTGGTTGATCGCGCGCGTTTCCGGCCCCCACAAACCGCGTTGGGTCGGGATGCTGCCGAGCTCTTCGACGCTGGCCGTCACCGTTACCAGCGTCTCTTGCGGCTGGTCGTTCTCAAGCACGATGTAGTAACGAGCGTTGGTTAGCCTGCCGCCGGACGGGGCCGAGAACACCGCCCGCCGACCGGTCGCTGTTGGCGTGAACTCGGCCAGCACGTTGGCCGGCGCCGGCGGCGTGTCGGGCACGCTTGCCGCCAGCGACGAAAACGCGCGAAGCCTGAGCGTTGCACGATCGATATCACCTTCGACATCGACGGTCAGCCGGGTCGCCGTCGGCGGTACATCGATAAACAGTTTTCGGTGCGTGACGCCGCCACCGGCAACCACCACCGGCATCGGCTGGCTCTCGAACAACGCCGTGTGCTTCGGGATCTCGATCGCCCGGCGCGTCAGCGCCGCGCTGACGACACCGACATCGGCCAGTGCATCCGGGCTGGATGCAAGACCGACCGCACCGATCCAGCGCTCGTTTCTGAGCATCGCGGGCTGATCCCAATACACCGGCAGCGAAATGGGCCCGCCCGGATGCAGGCCTGGCCCGAACGAAACCAAACTGGGATCTTCTTCGGCAGCCAGGACCGCAAGTTCAAACGGCACGATGTCGGAGCCCTCGATCGAGGCATTCCAGTTCTGCACCACCAGCCACCAGGGACCGGCTTCGGGCTCGATAATCTGGCAACGCTCCAGGTCGTCCGGACTTTGCGACGAGCAACGCAGCTCGTCGAATTGCGGCTGGCCATCGTTGTTCAGATCGCGTCCGATGAACAAATCCACGTCCAGGCTGGTGGAGGAAAAAGTCTCGGCATGCAGCATCAGGGTATCTTCGGGCACGTCGAAGAAAACCCGCCGAGTGCCGGCCACACTGTCAAGCGCATCGTTGCGGGTCGGGTCACCGACCAGGCGCGGCGTGAAGCTCTGCGGGCGCACCAGCGCGCTGGTTCGGATCACCAATTCGCTGGTTTCGAGCAAGTCCGGCAGATCGAGGTCAAAACGCCCGCGGTTGGCGTCGACATCGAGCGTTAGCGGGTCCGGCAGGCCAGCACCACTGAAAACTGCGCCCACTGGCAGACGCTGGGTCACAAACGCGGCATTCGAACTCTGCAACACGATCGCGCCGCTGTTCCAGCGGTTGAGCCGGCCCGAACCACGCCGCAGGGTAATCTGCAGCGTCTGCT
>JAIVHD010000200.1 GCA_020201235.1 Lysobacteraceae bacterium | reverse complement strand
GGCGCGTACCGTCCAAGGGCCGTGGCGTTCGCCTTCGAGACCGCCCTGGCAAACCTGACCGCGCCCACGCTGGGTGTGCGCATGCTCGATGACTGGTTCGTGACCCAGGCCTCGCTGGACTGGCTGACCGGCAAGCTGGCCGCAGCCCCGATCCGGCAAACCGACGTCGACCGGCGCGGTCTGAACGGGCCGGCCGACCATTACCGCTGGATGAAGTCCCCACAAAGTACCGCCGCGGCGATCTCGGCCTGGGCCGATGCGCAGGTTCAGCCCGATGCCTGCAGCGCGCTCGCCAGCAGCCGGGCATAGGCTTTTTCTTTCAGCGAGGCGGGCCGATCCAGGCCCAGCCGGGCCAACGCCTCCTGATGCTCGCCGGGACGCCCCCGCAGCCAGGCGGCCAGCAGTTTCGGCTTGCTGCGCGACAGACTTTTCAGGCACTCCAGCGCAGGCACCAGGGCTTGTTCGACCTCGGTAAAGTCGCTGCCGAAGGGATAGACGGGAAAGCGTTCGCGGCCGAAGCACTGCTGGATGAACCGGGCGGTATTGCGTCGGGCCGAGTCCGGCACCTGCCAGTCGGGCGCCAGCTTGCCAGCCGATTTTGCCCGTTCGACCAGTTCGTCCTGGAACCGCGCATCCATGACGGCCACCAGGGCCTGGATGCATTCCTCGTCGGTTCGTCCGCGCAGGTCGGCCACGCCGTATTCGGTCACCACCACGTCGCGCAGATGCCTAGGGATGGTGATGTGGGGGTAGTCCCAGACGATGTTGGAGACGGTCTTGCCGCCGCTTTGGCGGGTTGCGCGCAGCATCAGGATCGAGCGACCGTCTTCCATCGCATGGGCCATGGCGACGAAATTGTACTGACCACCGACGCCGGAGACGACCTGGTGGTCTTTCAGACCATCGGAAACGGCGGCACCGGTCGCCGTCACCATCATGCATGAATTGATGAAACGCGCATGCTGGCGCTGGGCGATTTCCAGAGGCTCATTGCCGCCGTAGAGCTGGTTCATGCGGCCCACGCCATGCATGCGAAAGCGCGGTCGCTCGTCGTCCGACAGGCCGTTGAGAAAGTCGTAGAACGCCTGCGAGCCGAGAAAAAAACCGCCGTCCATGACCGCGCCCGTGCCGGCCTGCACCAGCGCCGCGCCGGCGTTGGCCTGGCGCTGCAGGTCCTCATCGTCGAACACCTCGCGCTTGAGGATGCCGGCCTGGTAGAGGTGCATGAAGCCATCCATGAACAACTCGCTGGCCCCATACAGACCGGCCGCAAAGACGCCGTGCTCGTCGAGGGGGCACAAAGCCGGTTCCAGCCCGTCGAGCAGCCGGCGATAGACCGCGTTGTCGCGCTGGCGCAGGATCAGGCTGTGGATCAGGGCATCGGCTAGCGACCCGATACCGATCTGCAGGGTGCCGGCATCGGCGACCAGGCGACTGGCGTGGAAACCGACCGCGTGGTCCTGCAGGCTGACCGGGGCGCGCGGCAGGGCAAACAGCGGCTGGACCGGGTCGACATCGATGATGCGGTCGAAGAACTCTGCGTCAACCACTGCATCGCCGTGCATGAACGGCAAGTCCGGGTGCACCTGACCCATATGAATTCGGCGACGATCGTCGAGGCGGTCCAGACGCTTTTTCAGATCCAGGCTGACATCCGGGTTGCACGACAGGCTGAACGCGCCATTGCGCGGCGGCGAAATCAGCTGCAGAGTGAGGTTCACGCCGCGGTCGGCCAGATCGCGGGCCACGTGAGTGTAGTTCGACGAGATATAGCGACGCTGCCGATCCCGGTTGCCGAGCGCTGCCCCCGACTGGAAATAGAACTCGGTCACGCTATACAGGGCATTGACCAGACGATTCGGCTTCCCAAGCGCCAGCGGCAGCCCCAGAACGACCCGGCCGCCCAGGCGTTCTACCACTTCATCGACGATGGACTGCAAGTCCGGTGAAATCTTCGCCAAGACCACTCCTCCCATACAGGGGCATCAAGCTGCAAAGCTACCAGAAATGAGGGGGCCGAACGCCATTGGAAAGCGGCCAGGGCTCGCTTGGGCTGATAAACTGCCTGCCTTACCGATTCGCCCCGCGCCAAGCCCGTTATGAGTATCTATGAATTGCTGAAGAACCTGCATATCGTGCTTGCCCTGATCAGCCTGCTGGGCTTCGGGCTGCGGGGCTACGTCCGGCTGGTACAGCAGCGTCCTCTCAGCGCACCGATGCTGAAAATCGGCCCGCATGTCTCCGACACGCTGCTACTGGCGACCGGTGTGGCCTTGTGGCTGTTAAACGGCGTGCCTGTGTGGTCGTGGTTCGGCGCCAAGCTGCTGCTGATCGCGGCCTACGTCTACACCGGGGTGCTGGCCTTTCGAACGGTCGAACCCCAGCGCGCGGTATCGCTGTATGCCGGCGCGCTGGTGCTGTTTCTGGCGGTGGTCGTGGTGAGCGTCTTCAAGCCCGTGTTGTAACTGATTTACCACGGGACGACCTGACCGTCCCAGGCAAAAAATCCACCGCTGTCATCGCTGCTCAGACCATCAATGACCGCCAGCAGGCGCTGAGCGACGAACTGCTGCGTAAACAGCTTCCCGTTGGGCACGTTGGCCTGAAACGGGGCCGACAGGTCCGTATCGGTCGTGCCCGGATGCAGCGCCGCAATAATGAGATTGGAAAACCGCCGCCGGGCCTCGATCGAGGCGGTCTTTAGCATCTGGTTGAGCGCGGCCTTGCTGGATCGATAGGCATACCATCCGCCCAGGCGATTGTCGCTAATCGACCCGACCCGGGCCGACAGCGCCGCGAACACCGCCTTGCCATCGCGGCTCATCAGCGGCAGGAAGTGCCGTAGCATCATCGCCGGTCCCACGGTATTGACTGCGAACACGCGTTCCAGGGCCGCCGGATCGATATCCTCCAGCCGTTTCTCCGGCGTCAGGCCGACCGCTTCATCGTGCAGCAAGCCGGCCACATTGAGCACCAGGTGGGGACGGATTCGTGCCGCCTTCAATCGTTCGGCGGCTCCGGCGATCGTTGATGCCCGCGTCATGTCCACCTCAAACCTCTCGAGGCGCGCGCCGTACTGTTCTCCCAGGGCCTGCAGTCCGACCGAATCGCCGGTCGCGCGGGCGCAGGCGATCACCAGCTCAACCCGATCGCTTGCCAGCAGTTCTCGTACCAGAGCCAGACCGATGCCGCGGCTGCTTCCGGCGACAACGGCGGTAAAAGTTCGTGGGAACGTATTTAGCATGAACCGTACCGTATGATAGAACTCGTGAAGCCCCCGACCCTACATCTCGCCCGCGCGGCTGTCCTGCTAGCCGCCCTGATTGCGCTCAGCGGCTGCGGATCGGGCGCGCGCGAGATTCGCGGCGAACTGCCTCTGATCCGATTCGAAGGCCTGATTGTAGAGGCATCCGAGGTGCGACTGGCGATCGGGCTGCGCAATGTCAATGATCGCAGCCTGGCGCTTCGGCGGCTGAAAGCCGTGCTGAAAGTGGAAGACGAACTGCTGCTGGAGACCGAAACACGCCCGCAGATCGAGATCAGCGCACGCGGCCGGGAAGTCGTTACGCTGCGCGGCAGCGGTCAGCGCGAGGGTCTGAGGCTGCTCACCCAACGCTTCGCGCCCACGCCGGGCAGTGAGCTACCGGCAAATGCCGGCAACGCTGCATGGACGATGGAACTGATCCTGACCGACGAACGCGAGCGTGAATCGGCAGCAAACGCCAGCGGCTTTCTCCATCCGGTGCCCGGGCGTCCGGGCCACTTTCGATAACCCATAGGAAATTCTGCGCATGACAATCGCGTACTGGTGTGTTCTGGCG
>JAIVHD010000241.1 GCA_020201235.1 Lysobacteraceae bacterium | reverse complement strand
CTGTTGGACGCACCCGGAAATTCGGCCGCAGCGGGACCGGCCCGCGAGACTTTGTTGATCGATCCGGTGCTCGACCACCAGCGCGTGCTGGCCGGCCGCCCGGTGATGGAACAGATGCGCGAGCTGCGGCATCAACTCGAGCTCGATCAAGGAGCGGTCCGCCTACGTCTTACTGGCAGTGTCGCGCTTGGTTTCGAGGAGATGCAAAGCGTGATTTCCGGTGCCCGTTTGACCGGCCTGCTGGCGCTGGCGATGGTCTCGGCCATCATGCTGGCCGGCCTGCGCTCTGTGAGCCTCAGCCTGATCGCGCTGTTTAACCTCGCGCTCGGGCTTGCCCTGACGGCCGGGTTCGCCGCGCTGGTCATTGGGCGGGTCAATCTGATTTCGGTCGCCTTCGTGGTGCTCTATATCGGCCTTGGCGTCAACTATGCCGTGCACTACTTGTTGCGTTACCGCGAAACCGCCGCTCGCCAGGACAATCTGCGCGCCGTGGTCATCGCCACCGGCCGCTTCCTCGCGCGCCCGCTGGCATTGAGCGCCGTGACAACGGCCGTCGGGTTCTTTGCGTTTGTGCCGACCGCGTTTTCCGGCGTTGCCCAACTGGGTCTGATCGCCGGCTTCGCCATGCTGATCACGCTGGCGCTCAGCTACACCGCTTTGCCGGCCATGTTGTCGCTATTCCAGCCTCGCGTTATACCATCCAGTGCCGATTATTCGGCCGGCTGGCGGCGGGCGCTGGATTGGCCGCTGAATCATCGCGTGACGGTCACGCTGCTGGCGCTGATGCTGGCGCTAGCCTCGTTACCGATGCTCGGCGCGTTGCGTTTCGACAGCGATCCGCTCAACCTGCGCGACCCCTCATCGGAATCCGTCGCGACCATTCGAGAACTGCTGGCCGACGGCCAGGGCGGTTATCGCAACATCCAGGTTTTGACCGATCCTGGCAGCGACACGGGCGCGGTCGTTGAGCGCCTGCGCGCGCTGCCGGCGGTTGAGCGGGCCGTGTCGCTGCAAAGCTTCGTGCCCGGCGGCCAAACCGACAAACTGATGGTGATCGAGGATTTGTACTGGCTTCTGGGGCCGGAGATCGTTGAGGCCGACTGGCAGCCTGAAACGCTTAGCCCGGCACGCCTCAAGGCTGCGGCCCTGGGACTGGCCGGGGCGCTGGACAGCGGTTCTGGAGCCGGCACCAACGCTTTGCAGGCCAGTCTCGCGCGACTGAGCGATGGCCTGGCTGGCACCGATGCTGAACGGCTCTCGGCCCGTATTAACCAGGCGCTGACGGCCGGCCTGGCACCCACTCTCGGCCGCCTCGGCCGAGGCCTTCAGGTCAGCAACCCGATTCGCCCGGACGATATCCCAGACTGGCTGCGCGCTCAGTTCAGCGGCCCCGACGGCACCGGTCTGATTCAGGTCTTTCCGGCCGTAGACGTGCGCGAGGCGACTCTTCAGCAGGCCTTCACCGACCAGGTCTTGAGCGTCGCACCTGATGCTGCCACCGGCGGCCCGATCATCCAGCGGGCCGCCGCAGAGGCGATTACCACAGCTTTTCGCCAGGCCCTGATCTGGGCCGTCATCGGCATTACTGCGGTGTTGCTGCTGACGCTTCGAAGCCTTTCGGAAACGCTCAAGGTGCTGGCGCCGCTGGCGCTGGGCGGCCTGCTAACGGCCGCCTGCATGGCGCTGATTGGCATTCCGTTCAACTTCGCCAACGTGGTTGCGCTGCCGCTGCTGCTTGGCGTGGCGGTCGACAACGGCATCCACCTGGTCTCCCGCCACCGTGCCGGCCTGCTGACCAACGGCAACGTGCTCAAGTCGGCCACCGCCGCCTGGGTGGTGCAGCGCTCTGGCGCACGCCTGGACTGGACTTTGCTGGCTCGGAGCTGGCCACTGGTGATCGCGGCGTCGGCGTGGTTTGCCTTGCCGCTGCTGGCCGCGAGCGAATCGTGGCGGTGTCTGTTTCCGCGCGGTCGCGCGCCTGCGCCCGGATTGGCCATTCGCCTCACTTGGATCGGCTTTGGCGTCAATTGGCTGCTGCCGGTCGCCGCCGTCGGCGGCGAAGTGGTCAAGTTTCGGCTTGGGCTGCTGGCCGGCTGCGACCGACACCGCCTGGCTGCCAGCCTGGTCGCCGACAAGACGCTGCAGGTCGCGACCCAGATACTGTATCTGCTGCTCGGTGCCGGCTTGCTGTTGGGCACAACCGGCACGCTCAACTGGCGGCTCAGCGGGTTCATCTGGCTGGTCGGGTTCGCGCTCGCCGTCGGCCTGTTCTATCGCGCCCAGAACGCTGGCCTGTTTTCCGGCCTGGCCGCGCGGTTGGCGCGCATCCGGCCGCGACCGGCCCGGGCCGAAACGCCTGCCGTAGGCGCAGCACTTGGGCTTAGCCAGGTTGATGCCGCGATCCGCCGTGTTTATCGCCGACGGCGCGCGCTGCTTCGGGCCGCGCTGCTGCGCATGGCCTTTCGCGTGCTGATGGCCGGTGAAATCGCGCTGATCATGATCGGATTGCCGCTCGAGCCGATGTCGGTCACGCAATTAATCCTGAGCGCCGTCGTGCTCGAGAGCCTGGCGCAAGGAGCGCGGGCCATGGCCTTTTTTGTCCCGGCTGGACTGGGCGCGCAGGAGGGCGCGCTGATCGGCGCCGGCGTACTGCTCGGATTGCCGGCCGACAGCGTGCTGCTGGTCGCGGTCATCAAGCGCGGGCGGGAACTGCTGGTTGGTCTGCCGGCACTGCTGGCCTGGCAAGCCGGAGAGCTTTGCCAGCTTTCTCGAAGCCGGGTGCCTGCGCAACAAAAGCAGCAGCCCGACGCCTGATTCAGGCCAAAAGCCCTTGCCCGGCCTCCAGCCGTCGCCGCAGCACGCTGTTGCGCGGAAAATGCGAGACCAGAAAGTCCATCTGGTCGGCCAGAATCCTGCGGCCCTGGAGGTAGACGTATTCGGCGTGCGTTGGCACGAACGGGATGGCCAGCAGTTGCATGCCGGCCTGCTCGGGTGTGCGCGAGCCCTTGTGGTTGTTGCAGCGCTTGCAGGCGGTGACAACGTTGGCCCAGCTGTCCTGGCCGCGCGCAGCCAGCGGCTTGACGTGATCGCGCGACAGCTCGCGGTCATGGAAGTGGCCGCCGCAATAAAGACACAGATTCTGATCGCGGCGAAACAGCGCACGGTTCGACAGCGGCGGCGTGTAACCGGAGTAGAAGTTGCGCCCGGCCGGGTGCGAGCCGTGCGTTGCCAGAATCGCGTTGACCGCAATTTCGGTCCGATTGCCGCTGAGCGCATTGGTGCCGCCGTGCAGGCGAAACAAGACCGAACCCAGTGCATAGGTGACCTGTTCGAGCACGATCAGGCGCGCCGCATCCTGGTAGCCGATCCACTCCAGCGGCATGCCGGAGACGTCGGTCCTCAAGACCTGTTGATTCAGGTTCAGCATTGGCAGCCCTGGCGTGCAGGCGACCGCTGCATCCGGGCACGGCGAAGTTGGTCGAGCACACCTGGGCTCGCAGCATTTAAGCTAACCACGCACGCGCGAAACATGATCGTACCGACTGCTGATTTGTCAGCGTTTCGTATCTGCGCCTATAGTTGCCTTAAAGTGGCGCGCTTTGCAAGTCTTTTTCGATGAAAGTTTCTTGAAACTTGCGTTGGCCGGGGCCATCCAAGCAGCGTCGCTCGATCTTTGCACAGACCAGGAATGCCATGAAATTGATCCCAAGCCATGCGCGATTACTCACCGACCCGTTGCCCTTGGCCGTTATTCGCTGGCTGGCTGCCGTGATGCTGTTGTTGACCGTGCAGCTGTTGCATGCCGCGCTGCCCGCATCGGTTGACGGCCAGCCGCTGCCATCGCTGGCACCGGTGCTCGACAAAGTCACTCCGGCGGTGGTCAATATTCACAGTTCGACCCGGGTGCAGGTTCGCACCAGTCCGCTGTTCAGCGACCCGTTTTTCAGGCGTTTTTTCGACATGCCCAGCGTGCCGCGCGAGCGTGTTCAGCGATCGCTGGGTTCCGGCGTCATCGTCAATGCCGAGGCCGGGCTGGTCCTGACCAACAACCACGTCATCGACGGCGCTGACGACATCTCGATCACGCTCCAGGACGGGCGCGAGTTCAACGCGGTCTATATCGGCTCGGATCGCGAAACCGATCTGGCCGTGGTCCGAATCGAAGCCGACGACCTGGTCGAGTTGCCATTGTTTGATACCGAGCTGCTGCGCGTTGGCGATTTCGTTGTCGCAGTCGGCAACCCGTTCGGCCTGGGCCAGACGGTGACCTCGGGCATTGTCTCAGCACTCGGCCGCAGCGGCTTGCGCGGGCTGGAATACCAGAACTTCATCCAGACCGATGCGTCGATCAACCCGGGCAATTCCGGCGGTGCGCTGGTCAACCTGCGCGGCGAGCTGATCGGCATCAATACCGCCATCTTCACGCCCAGCGGCGGCAACGTCGGCATCGGTTTCGCGATCCCGGCCTCAACCGCGCTCGATGTCATGAACCAGCTGGTCGAATACGGCGAAGTCCGGCGCGGCAGCCTCGGCGTCGAAGTCCAGGCGATCAGTTCAGAGCTGCGCCGTGCGCTGGATGCCGGTGAAGTCGACGGGGCCGTGGTCACTCGGGTTTTGCCCGACAGTGCCGCCGCCGAGGCCGGGCTGCAGCCCGGCGATGTTATCGTCGGTCTCGATCGCCGGCCGGTCGGCAACGTCCAGGACCTGCGCAACATCGAAGGTCTGCTCGGCGTCGGTCGCGACGTGCGTATCGATTATTGGCGCGAAGGCCGCAGTCGGCGGGTGACAGTCGAAATCAACGAGGACCTTGACGCGCGCATCTCCGGCCAGCGGCTGGACGATCGGCTCGACGGCGTTGCGCTGGCGCGCGTGCCGGAGCGTGCCGGGGTCAGCGGCGTATTGGTCGAGGACGTGCGGCGCAACACCAGAGCCTGGCAGTCTGGACTTCGGCCCGGTGATCTGATCGTTGCCGTCAACCGAGAAGCGGTTCGCAACCTGCGCCAGCTTCGGCACCGCTTCCCGATTTCTGAAAACCGGCTGGCGCTGGAAATTCGCCGACGCGGGCGCGCCTATCTGGCCGTTATCGACTAACCGGGTGCCGGCCAATGGCGCTCGATCCGACCGGAAACGGACTCGCCTGTACGATGAGGATGCGCGACCGAGCGAAACGCCGCAGACGCGGGGCATGGCGGCGCCGCAGTAGGCGGGGTGGTGAATACGGCGGGCTCAGACCGGTCAGAGCCGCGCAACGCAGATCAAATCGCAATCGGAACTCCGCCGGCCGGCCAAGCGAATTACAATCAGAAGATCGCTTATCAAATCCCAACCGGGGAGAGAAGGAATGCCGATCAAAGTCGCCATCAATGGCTATGGCCGAATTGGCCGCAACGTGTTGCGCGCTCTGTATGAGTATGGTCGCACCGACGAACTACAGATTGTCGCCGTCAACGACCTTGGCGACCCGAACACCAATGCCCACCTGACCCGGTACGACACCGCGCACGGTCGCTTCAACGCCGATGTGTCGGTCGACGGCGATGCAATGGTCGTCAACGGCGACCGCATCAGAGTGCTGGCCGAGCGCGATCCGGCCAAGCTTCCCTGGAGCGAGCTGGAAATTGACGTGGTGATGGAATGCACCGGCTTTTTCGCCAGCAGGGAAAAGGCCTCGGCGCACCTGGCCGCTGGCGCGCGCCGGGTGTTGATCTCGGCCCCGGCCGGTAAAGATCTGCCGACCATCGTCTATGGTGTCAACCACGGCATTCTGACCGCCGACGACCGTGTGGTCTCGAATGCTTCGTGCACCACCAACTGCCTGTCGCCGATGGTCAAGCCGATCAATGACGCGATCGGCTTGGAGTCGGGCCTGATGACGACGATTCACGCCTACGCCAACGACCAGGTGCTGACCGATGTTTTCCACAGCGATCTGCGACGCGCGCGCTCGGCTACCATGAGCCAGATCCCGACCAAGACCGGTGCGGCCGCCGCAGTCGGCCTGGTGTTGCCCGAGCTCGACGGCAAGCTCGACGGCTTCGCGATGCGCGTGCCGACCATCAACGTCTCGGTCGTCGATCTGAGCTTCATTGCCAGCCGCGACACGACCGTCGATGAAGTCAACCAGACCGTCAAAACCGCCAGTGAAGGCGCGCTCAAGGGCATCTTGGGCTACAACGACGAGCCGCTCGTTTCGGTCGACTTCAACCACGATCCGAGGTCATCGATCTTCGACGCTTCGCTGACCAAGGTCAATGGCCGACTGGTCAAGGTGCTGAGCTGGTACGACAATGAATGGGGGTTTTCCAATCGGATGCTCGACACCGCACTGGTACTGGGCAAACTTGGCTAAAATCCATGGTGCGTGCGTATCGATTGTATTGCGTCCTCCCGAGCGGCCGACAGCCAGTACGCGTACCGGTTGCCTGGCACGGTCCCGAAGTGTTGGCACGTGACGCGACGACAACCCGCAGCTGCAAACGGTGCCGCACGCGCGATGACCATCCACGGTCGTTTGATCGTCGGCACAAGGCCACTGCCAAACCCGCATTTGCAATGATAAAACACGCTTTCTTGAAACGGTGACCGCGATGAAAACCCTCGACCAGACCGACATCAGCAACAAGCGCGTGCTGATCCGGGTCGACCTGAATGTGCCAATTCGCGAAGGTCGCGTCAGCTCCGATGCGCGAATCCAGGCTTCCGTGCCGACCATTCGACGGGCGCTGGATGCCGGCGCTGCGGTCATGGTCATGTCCCATCTCGGACGACCGACCGAAGGTCAGCCGGATCCGCAATACTCGCTCAAACCGGTGGCCGAAAAGCTGACCGAACTCCTCGGCGTGACGGTCGAGCTGGTGACCGACTGGATCGATGGCGTTGAAGTTCAGGCGGGCCAATGTGTGCTGCTGGAAAACGTCCGCTTTTTGAAGGGCGAAAAAGCCAACGACGACGCGCTTGCCAAAAAAATGGCCGAGCTGTGCGATGTATTCGTCATGGACGCCTTCGCCACCGCGCACCGCGCCCAGGCATCGACCGAGGGTGTTATTCGTCATGCGAAAGTCACCTGTGCCGGACCGCTGCTGGCGGCCGAAGTCGATGCGCTTGACAAGGCGCTGGCCGACCCGGCACGTCCGCTGGTGGCCATCGTTGGCGGTGCCAAGATCACAGGCAAGCTGGAAGTGCTCGAATCGCTGATCGACAAAGTCGACCAACTGATTGTCGGCGGCGGCATTGCCAACACCTTTCTGGCAGCCGCCGGCTATCGCATCGGCACATCGCTGCACGAAGCCGATCTGGTCGAGACCGCCCGGCAACTGATCGAACGCGCCAGGCAAAAGGGTGCCGATATCCCGCTACCGACCGATGTTCTCACCGCCGAGCGCTTCAATCAGCAAGCGCACGCGACGTTGCGCGATGTCAATCGGATCCACGCCGATGAAATGATCCTCGACATCGGTCCCGAGTCGGCCGGAAAGCTGGCCAGCATCGTGCGCGAAGCCGGTACCGTCATCTGGAACGGGCCGATCGGCGTGTTCGAATTCGAATCGTTCCACTCCGGCACCCAGGCCATCGCCCACGCCGTCGCCGCCTGCCCGGGGTTTACGCTGGCCGGCGGCGGCGACACCATTGCCGCGATCGAGAAATTCAACGTACGCGACCGCATCGATTACATCTCAACCGCCGGCGGGGCGTTTCTGGAATACGTCGAAGGCAAGGAATTGCCCGCGCTGAAGGCTCTGAAAGAAAGCGCCTAGGAGCCTGTCGGATTTAACCGATCGTAGCGAGGGAAAGTCCGGTTGGAGCCAGATTTTTCGATCTTTTGAGGCGAATAGTGGGCCTATTTAACGAAAAAGAGCGGAGAATCTGGCCCAATCCGGCTTTTCCGCAGTAGATCAGCGTTAAACCCGACAGGCTCCTAGAACAACGGCAACGCCATCAGCCCGATCGAGGCGCCGAAGCCGGCGCTCCAGCTCAGGCTTCGCAGCACGTGGAGATCGGCCCAGTAGCAAAGCGAATAGGCAATGCGTGCAGACACGAAAACCAGTGAGAGAATGCCCAACCACTGGCCCGCGACGCCGGCAACCATGGCCAGCAACAAGCCGGCCGCGAATACAGGAAAGGCCTCGATCATGTTCTGGTGGGCGGCCAGTGCGCGTGCGCCGAAACCGCTTAGCCCGGCCTGCTGATCGCGCGGATAGCGATTGTCGTAGCCCTTGCCTTGCTTAGCCTGGGCCATGGCGACTGGCACCTTGGTAAAAAGTATCATCAGCGCGGAGAAGATCAGGCACATAATCGGGATGGTCATGGGGCGGCTTTTCGTTAGCGGCCAGGTCGCGGCCAGAACAGGCATCCTACCCAAGCCGCACTCCGAAGTCGAGCGCTGGCTACCGGCGGTTGATCATGCCGGCCAGAATATCGATACCGCGGCGGACCTCGTCGGGTTCGGCGGCCGTGAAGCACACGCGGATATGCCTGGGATACGGCCCGAAGCTACGACCGGGTGCGGCCAGCACGCCGGCCTCGGCAAGATCACCCAAAAAGCCGTCCAGGCCGCGCTCGTCGAGCGCGGCCGAGACATCCGGAAACAGGAACGTACCGCCGCTTGGGGCCGCGAGCCCTAGCGCGGCGGCCGCCTCGCGTCCAAGCAAGGCATACTTTTCACGGGCCGCTTCCACCCATGGCAGAGCGGCACCATTCAGGGCATTCAATGCCGCCCGTTGCGAGGCCGAACAGGCCGAGTAGTTGATATTGGTGACAATGCGCATGATCGCACCGACCGCTTCCTGGGGCCCGACCAGGTAACCGCAGCGGTTGCCGGCCATGCCGAATG
Organism: Lysobacteraceae bacterium; assembly: GCA_020201235.1. Taxonomy (GTDB): domain Bacteria; phylum Pseudomonadota; class Gammaproteobacteria; order Xanthomonadales; family Wenzhouxiangellaceae. The sequence continues at coordinate 732 of JAIVHD010000241.1, read as the reverse complement.
CCTTGGAAAAAGAATGCACCGAAATCGTGCGCTCGGGTGCCAGCAAACGGGTGTAGAGGTGCTCGCCGGCGTAGACATAATCCTCGTACACCTCGTCGGCCAGAATCCACAGCTTGTGCTCGCGCGCCCAGGCCGTGAGCGCCTGCAGCCACGAGCGATCCAACAATCGCCCGGTCGGGTTGTGCGGCGTATTCCAGTAAACCGCGACCGTTTGCTCGGTCCGGTGGCGTTCGAAGCAGGCCACGGCCTCCTCGGCGGTGCGGGCTTCGGTCATGAGCGGCACGTCGACCGGATGGGCATGAAAGGCCCGAACTGCGCCAGCGATCAGCGGCCAGTACGGTGCCGCCAGCAGCACGTCTTCGCCCGGCGAGACCAGCGCCGAAACGGCCGCCGCCAGCCCGGCGGTTGCGCCGGCCGTAACGACTACTTGCGAGCGCTCGGTCGAAACGCCCGAACGCTGGCCGTGGACTTCGGCGATGCGGTCGCGCAATTCGGGGTAGCCGGGCACCGGCGAATAGCGATGCAGGCCGTCGTAGTCGGCCACCTTCAAATCCTGCATGCGACAACCCTCGGCGGGCTCCATCCAGGTATCGCCGACGTGCAACGGAATCGGCGGCCGACCAGAGGCCGGTCGGCGTTTGAGGCCGGAATAAACAGCGCCGCGAACGAGTTGCGTGGCCGGCGAAACGTCTGGAAACTTTGGCATAAGGGTCGTCGCGGGTCGCGTCCTGA
>JAIVHD010000199.1 GCA_020201235.1 Lysobacteraceae bacterium | reverse complement strand
TAGCTCAGTCAGCGTTTGGTGATTCAAGCTGCGAGCGTCGTTCTTAGGCGCTTTCTGTGTCATGCCGCTATTATACTTCAGGCATTGTCTTATGTCTAGACTAATATGAGACAGTTAATAATATGCCGGCCTAAATAGGGTCAAACTGTAGTCAGGACCGCTGGCGATTCGTATTCCGGGCAGCCGTGACGTGCGAATCGGCCGGCGATCCCGGCTACGCGCCGCACCTCAAACCCGGCTTATTCACCATCCCGGCGTCGCGAGACGCCCGTCTGGACAGTCAGAGTCAGCGCGGGGCAGGGCGCAGGTCATCGTCCTCGTAGTCGGGGTTGTTCACGGCCCGGGTGACCGGCGTTGCGGTCAGCGCGCCGTCCAGCGGTGGCACGATCAATTTTTCGGCCTGCACCGGGCCGGCGTTGAGCCAGGTATCGAAATCGCGGGCTTGCAGGATCACGGGCGCGCGGTGATGGCCGATGTCGCGCAATAGCGCGTTGGGCTCGCTCGTGATGATTGTGAAACTGTTAAACGGGTCGCCGACAGCCGATGCCGAGCGATCCCATAACCCGGCCATGGCCAGCAGGGGCCCCTCGGCCGGTTCAACGCGCCAGGGTTGCTTGGGCGTTGTTCGCTGGTCCCATTCATAAAACCACGAAAACAGAACCAGGCAGCGCTGTTGCCGCTTCCAGGCCGAGCGGAATGCGGGTTTTTTGGCAACCGTATGGCTAAACGCCTGACCGGGCTCCGAACGACAGTTCGCGGTCGAATATTTCGGCAATTCGCCGGCGGCCCAGTGCGGCACCAGCGGCCAGATCATGTCATCCAGTCTTCGTCCGGAATCACCGGCGCGCGCAACCGGCAAGTGCGTCCAGCGTACCTCGCCGCCACGCAGGCTGGACGGCGCAATGTTCAAGCGCGTCAAACCACCGGCCGGCGGTTCGCCCGAAAGGTTTAGATAATTCCAGACGGTTTGCCAGTCGTAATCGATTCCGCCGCGTCCGCACATGATGTCGATCCAATGTTAAATTATAGGTCCGCAAGCATCAGCAGCCCCGTCGTATGGCCAGTCCAGTCGGTTGGCAATTACTTAATTGGAAATCGAGACTGGAAATGGTCCGGCATGCGAGGATGCGTTGCATATTGGACCCAAATTTGGCAGACTCTGGCGCATGCGTCCAGCCGCCCTGTTTCTATTATTGCTTGCCCCGTTTTCGCTATCGGCGAAAGATGCCTGGCTGTATTCGCCAGTACCGAAGGTTATGCACGGCGAGCGCGCCGAAATCACGGCCAAGGCAACTGGCGCGGCGTTTCGTTTTCCGTCCAGCGAGCGCTCGAAAGCGGCCTGGATTAACCAGTCGGACTGGTTGTTCGAACGCTTTGTAAAGAAAGGCATGCGCATCGGCGATCCCATTCACATTCGTATTTTCAAACAAAGCCGCGAACTCGAACTGCACGTTGGAGGCGATCAGGGCTTCAGACTTTACCGAACCTACCCGATTTGCGAGATATCAGGGGCACTCGGACCGAAGCGTTTTGAGGGAGACTACCAGGCCCCCGAAGGCTTTTACAACGTTGAGCCCGAGCGACTGCACCCGAACTCGGACTTCCACCTTGCCTTCAACCTGGGCTATCCAAATGCATTCGATCGAGCCCGCGGCCGCACCGGCAGTAATATCATGATCCATGGTGGCTGCGCCTCGAACGGCTGCTTCGCGATGACCGACTATTACATGGAGCAGATCTACCTGCTGGCCGAAGCCGCGCTTCGCAATGGTCAGCCTTCGATCGGCGTTGAGATCTATCCATTTCGAATGAGCGACGAAAACCTGGCAAGCCACTCGGCCTCTCGCTGGAGCCCTTTCTGGAACAGCCTCAAACCATGGCCGCTCCCTTGCCAAGAAATGCAACGCCGAGTCGCGCCGGCACAGTGGCTCCCCTTGTTTATTGACTGCAGGGGCCGCCGCACAAGCGCCGTGGGCTGCGTTGCACTCGCTTGAATTGGTTCGGGCCAGTCCTGCGCTTGCGCGCCTTGTCCACAACGCTTGTGCGATGGCTGAGTGTTACCTAATTAGCCGCATGGCCCACTAGGAGCCTGTAGGGTTTAACCGATCTACGCTGAGGGAAAGTCCGGATTCGGCTTTTCCGCATTAGATCAGCGTTACTCGTCCAGCCGGAAGTATTGCCTCATTCAGTGTGTCTCTCAGCGTCTGTGGCAAGGCGTTGGCGCGAAGTCTGTAGCCTAAGTCTACATCGAGCGACAACAACGCAGTCCACGGGCGCTGAGAGGCGAACCCTGCGGGGGGTCCGGACGAATCCGAATCCGCCTGCGGCGTTAAAGTGCCTCGACGCAGAATCACGATGCCTTCGCCACTTTGCCTTGCCGGCGAATTCGTCCGGAGCCCTGAATGAGGCAATACCTCCGATTGCGCTCGTGAGTTGGCCCGGATCGATCGCTGCGTGACAGCGCCGATCCGGGGCTTACGAAAACGGGCTCAGGGCGTCGAAAAGGTCTGCACCTGCACGGCGCTGGCCGAAGCATCGTCCTCGCCAATGTTCAGCGGCAGATAGTCATTGACCAGCCACAACAAAAGCTGATTGATATACAGCGGGCTCAGAAATACCCCGCTGCGACCGCCCGGAATGATTTCATCAACGATCGGCCTGTCCGGCGTCATGTGCGCGACCTTGCGGCGCGCGGGACCCGCCGAGAACATGAATTCGTTAACACTGTCGGCCCGCGCATTATGGCCCGAAGCATCGACCACATCGAAGCCGCCTGCTCGCGCGACGCCGGGAAGTCCCGGGGCAAGATCCTGCAGCCCGGCACCATTGGGGATGTTGAACGGGACGGTATTGAGCGGGTGTTCAAACACGATCCGATGCAAGCGCCCCCAGCGATAATCGTCCTGATTTTCTGAATTGGCGAACGCCGGGGCAAATTGCTCGCCGGCCAACAGGTCAAGCGCGGCCTGCAGGCTCGATAGCAGCACAATATCGCGCCGCTCGGTCAGGCTCGGCTCGCGCACGTCGGCAATCGCCGGCGGGTTAAAAAACGGGATACCGGACGCGCCGATGCCCTGTCGCTGCTCGAAGCTGGTCAGCAAGTGCATGAAGGCGCGGTTGGCTTCACGCCCGCCGGGCAGACTTTCTGCCAGGCCAATCCCCGAAAGCGTTGCATCAATGGTGTTCTGGATGGCCTGGCCGCGGAATACGGCGTAAATGGTCGCAGCGATACTGTTGGCAACCTGCTGCTCGTCGGGTTCAGCCAATGCGCCCGGATTATCACCCGGATCAAACCCTTCAGCAATCCCGGTTGGTGTCGAAAAATCCCACGCCGCCAGACGATCAATGGCCTGCTGTACGCCGGGACTCGATGCCACCACAGCCAACGGCGGCCAGGCAGCATCACCGGTCGCGTTTTCAAACGCCTCAAGCAGGAACGGCACCACGATTTCGGCATCCAGCAACTGGTTGTTGCCCTGCAGCTCCTTGATGTTGTCGACCGTGATTGGGTTGCCACTCGCGATCAAATCCTGGATGACCCGGTCGATGCGGCCCTGACGCAGCGAGACGTAGCGCGACCCGAGGTAGTAAATTCCGTTGCCGCCGGGGCGAAGCTGGTTGAGCGGGTTGTTATCGAGCGTAACGCCGACCGGGTCGTTGTTCGCGTTGGCAATGTAGCCGCTGTCGGGGTTGATAATGTGCGGCATTTCGTCAAACGGCAGCGCCGCAAACGGAACCCCGCGGGTGACCGGGGCCGTATCGCCTAACGGCAGCCATTCATGGTTGCGTGCACCGGTGCCGTCGCGCAGCAGGAATGGCGGCACGCCTCCATCGACCGTACTGTTTTGCAGGTCGGCGCGCAGCGGTACCGTGCCACTGGTGAAATATGCG
>JAIVHD010000019.1 GCA_020201235.1 Lysobacteraceae bacterium | reverse complement strand
CGGAAAACGTGCGAAATTCGCCACGCTCTGCATCCAGTCGCACCAGGCCGACGTCGAGCAGCAGCCACAGCCGGCCGCCGCGCGGCGCAATGGTTTGAATACGCCCCGGCGGCAGGCCGCTACGGGCGGTAAAGCGGGCTTCGCGCTCGATTGCGCCCGAGTCATGAACGCGGTACCGTTCGAGCACCGAATCGGACGCCAGCCAGAGTCGGTCGCCGTCAAACGCCATGGTTAAATAGACCGAGTCCTCGGACCGGCGGAACGGCTCAAACGAGCCATCGGGTCGCTGGCGATAAAGCGCCCGACTGCCCAGCAGCCACCAACGTCCGTCTGGACCGAGCACCATCTCGCGGACGTCGGGTTCAAGCAATCGACGGTCGGGCGCGGCATCGGCGTGCCAATGGTCGAGCAGCACGCCGTCGGAATCGTAACGCAGCAGTCCGCCACCCAGTCCGGTCAGCCACAACCCGCGGTCGCCGGCCGGCCACATCCTGGAGTAGAAAATCTGCGAATCGAACGCCTGATCCACGATCACATCGGTGTCGCCGGTTTCCGGGTCCAGCCGAATCAACTGTTTGCCGAATAGCACCCAGAGAGCATCATCGATGACCTGCAGGCTCAACAGTCGCCCCGGCCTGGTGGCCAATACGTCGGGAAAGCGTTTGGATTGTCCGGTGACCGGATCAAACCATTGAAGACCCTCAGGCTTGCTGCCCAGCCAAAGGCTGCCGGTATCGGCATCGGCGATCGCAACCTCGATCAACTCGAGCTCCAGCCCGCTGTGGTCGGGATACAGCGTCTTGAATGCGCGCCAGTTAGGCGACAGATACTTGACCCCGATGCCGCGCGTTCCGATCCAGACACCGCCGTCCGGGCCTTCAAAAATTGCCGCAATCTGCATCTTATCGAGCGATGAAGGTGGCAGGTGCGCGTCGCTGACCGACTCGATTTCTCCAGTTTCGGCATTGAGCAGCCGCAAACCGCCAATGTTCGAAACCCAAAACAGATCACCGCCGGCGGGACGCACCAGGCTCTCCAGTTCCCCGGTATCCCAATATCTGGATTCGAACCCGGTCAACGAGCTCGCGCCGTCGACCTCAAACCGGGAAATCCCCAAAGCGCCGACTGCCAAAAGCGCCTCGTCGCGCACCAAACTGGCCGAGTAAAACGCTTTCAGGCTTGAATCGGCTGCCGAGACGAACAAGCGGTAGTCCGGTATGGCGCCGGGCTCGGAGACCAGGATCTGATCGCTTCTGACCATCCAGATCCGGCAGTTCGAATCCACTTTCAACTCGAACGCCGCACCGCTTTCCGGAATGCCGTGCGATCCGGCCGGATAGTGCGTAGCCAAGCCACTGGTCCGATCGATTCGAACCAAACCGTCCTGGGCAAACAGACCCCATATCGCGCCGTCGCAGGCCTCGGCGATCGACCAGATGTAGTGGCCTTCAAGCACACCACCGATGCTTGAGGGTGCCCAGTGCCCGACCACATCCAGATCGCTGATCTCGACCAGACCCTGGCCGGACACGGCCGCCCACAAATGCCCGTCGCGGGTCGCCTTGAGCGACAGAATATTATTGCCCGGCAGCGATCCAGGTAAATCCGGGTCGTGCCTTAGTACGGTCATGCCGAGACCCTCGTGGCGAACCAGTCCGCCCTGGGTCCCGATCCAGACATAGCCGTGCCGATCAAGCTCAATCGCCTCGACCCGCAAATTCGGCAAGGCCGAGCTGGACAGCGCGCCCGAGCCGGCTTCGGTACCGATCTCACGGGCGCTTACCGAGGCCAAAACAAAAAGCGCCAGGATCACCAACCCCGCCTGATTCACCACCCCTCCTGAAGCGGCCTCATTCAGGCCGGAAATCGATCGGCCAGCCGGGTCACGTTGGGCGGCTCCTTGAAGCGCGAAAGACCGGCTTCGAACACCGTCGAAGCCGACGAATCGATATCCAGCGGCGGCCCCTGGGTTACAAAGCTCGCGCGCAGTTCGACCGAGCAGCCCTGCAGCTCGAGCGGCCGGTCCGCCAGCCGCAGCCGGACCCGCTCGCGTACGCGCCGCGCTCCGGCCTCGCGCGAGGCCATCAGGATGATGCTGAACATCGATCGACAACTGCGAGCGACCACGTCCTCGGTTCGTAACTCACAGCCCAACGCGCGCCTGAGGTGGCGCATCATCGACTCGGCCGCATCGGAGCCCAGCCGGCTGGCCACTTCATCGTAATTGTCGAGGCGCACGTGCAACAGCGAATACTGGAAGGCATGCCGCAGATACAGGCTCATGGTCTGCTCCAGTCGCTCGACCAAGCCATCGCGCGAGCGCATGATTTCGGCCGCCTGCGGGCTCGCGACCGACGACCCGCCGAGCACATTCGCGCGGCGCAGCAGCTCGGCCGCAGAATCAATCAGGTCCGACGCCGCAAACGGCTTGGCGATCAGCCGGTCCGCCCCGGCAGCGCGCGCGCGTTCCCGGCCGTTACGCTCCTCGGCCCCGGTCACGACCAGAATTGGCAATCTCCGAATGCGCGCGACGCGCGAACCCCGAACCCGTTCAATCAGCTCCACACCATCCATTTTCGGCATATTCAGATCGGTGATCAGCAAGTCGATGCGGTGATCCTGCCGCAGCGCTTTCCAGGCCTCGCGACCGTCCTCGGCGATCACTATGTCGTAAACCGGGCGTAACATGCGCTGGCCGGCAAAGCGCATCAGGCGGGAGTCGTCGACAAACAGCACTCGTGACAATGCTTTTTCGCGCGATTGTTTTTCCTGCATCGTGCACTCCTGGCCTGAACATCCGAATCGGGCGGCTTGAGGCAGTCCTGCGCGCCGCCTGGCGAGCGCACCTGAATTGGACCGTCACAGGGATCGCTATACAAGTACAGTGCCAACACGGTTTGTTTCGTCTAAAGGCGCCTGAATCGTGATTACCATCGCGCTACGATCGCGCCGCAGCACAGACCGGGTGACACATCTGGTCACTATTGGCCGCCCAAAATAGCCTGCGTAAACCCCGGCTCGTTCACCACCCGATCGTCTCGAGGGACGAGCCCGCCCGATTCAACCCCTTTTCAAATGCTGCGACGTTGTTCGTTTATGAAAGATATTGCCAAACAACACCCGGAGCAACACGATGACCAGACCCCGAACCACAACAACCGCTTTTCCCGCCGCTTTTGGCCTGCTGCTTGTGCTGGCCGCCTGCGCGCCACCGGAAGCCGGGCAGGCGGTCAAAACAAACCAGAACGAGAAGCACCCGCAGGCCAGCCAGTCAATACCCGAGCCACGGCAGCGAGCGGAAATGGAGCCTTCGAGGCCGTCGGCGGATGCCATCAAGACCCACCAGTTCCTGTCCACACCGGCCAGGCTCGGCATGCAGGCGCGTCAAAGCCTGAGTCTTCGGCCCGGCAACATCCAAGCACCCGACCGTCCGGTCGACCGTGAAAACTACGCGCACTTCCTCGACAATCCGCTCAAGCGGGTCGCCAAGCATCCCGTCTCTACCTTCAGCATCGACGTCGACACCGGCAGCTACAGCAACGTTCGCCGGATGTTGCGCGAAGGGCGGCTCCCGCCCCAGGACGCAGTACGAGTCGAGGAAATGATCAACTATTTCTCCTACGACTATCCAGTGCCCGAGGCCGGCGGTACGCCGTTTAGCGTCAGTGTCGAACACGCGGTCACGCCGTGGAACCCGAACACGCGGCTGGTGCAGATCGGCATTCAGGGTTACCGCCCCAATCCGGAAACCATCCCGGCCTCAAACCTGGTGTTTCTGCTTGATGTCTCGGGCTCGATGAACAGCCAGAACAAGCTGCCATTACTGAAGAACTCGTTGAAAATGCTCACGCGCGAACTCGACGCCGACGACCGGATCGCCATTGTGGTTTACGCCGGGGCGACCGGCGTGGTGCTCGAATCCACGCCCGGCGACCAGCATGCAACGATCGCGGGCGCGCTGGACCGCCTGGTCGCCGGCGGCCGCACCCATGGTGCGGCCGGCATCGAGCTGGCCTATGCACAGGCCGACCAGGGTTTCATTAAAGGCGGCGTCAACCGCGTGATTCTCGCCACCGACGGCGATTTCAACGTCGGCACGGTCAACTTCGAAGCGCTCAAGGATCTGGCCCAACGCAAGCGCGAGACCGGCATTGCGATTACCACGCTGGGCTTTGGCACCGGCAACTACAACGACCATCTGATGGAACAGCTTGCCAACGCCGGTAACGGCAATTACGCCTACATCGACACGCTTTCCGAGGCGCGCAAGGTGCTGGTCGACGAAATGAACGCCACGCTGATGACGATCGCGAAGGATGTCAAGATTCAAGTCGAGTTCAACCCGCGCGTGGTCGCCGAATACCGCCTGATCGGCTACGAAAACCGTCTGCTGAAGCGTGAAGACTTCAACAATGATGCGGTCGACGCCGGCGACATCGGTGCCGGGCACACGGTCACCGCGCTGTACGAAGTGGCGCTCAGCGGCACCGGCGGCGAGCGCCTCGACCCGCTGCGTTATGGCGATCCATCGACGAGCGCACACGCACCACGTGCCACAGCAAACACCGACGAATCGCGCGAATTGGGTTTCCTGCGGCTGCGCTACAAGGCCTCCGACGGCGAGGTCAGCCAACTTATCGAACAGCCGATTGAATCGACAAGCGAACGCCGCGCCGAGGAGTCCATGTCGAACAACCTCGCCTTCGCAGCGTCCGTTGCAGCCTTCGGCCAGCACCTCAGGGGCGGCACGTACCTCGAAGGCTTCAGTATCCAGGACATTCACGACCTGGCCAGCCGCGCCAGGGGCGAAGACCCGTTTGGCTACCGCGGCGAATTTCTGCAACTGATTCGGCTCGCCGAAGGCTTTCAGGTTGTCCGACGCTAATCCCGGGCAAATCGGCGTTGCGCGAAAATCGGTGCGTTTTGTCGTTTCGAAACGACAAAACGACCACCGCTTCAGCGTAAGCTGACCCGATGACCGACCCGCGCTCCGACGACGACCTGATGCTGGCCTTCGGACGGGCTGCACCGGGTGCCTTCGAGGTGCTGTATGAGCGCTATCGCAAACCGCTGTATCGCTACCTCTACCACGCCGTCGGCGACAAGACTGCGGCTGACGATCTGTACCAGGACGTCTGGTCGCGCATCATCGTTTCACGCGCTACATTCCAGCGCGGTAACGGCTTCAAGCGCTGGGCGTTTCGGATCGCGCACAATCGGCTGGTCGATCACTGGCGCGCGCTGGGCCGCCAGCCCGCTATGGACACCGAAGCGCTAGACAGAATGGCCGACGACAACCGTCAGCAACCAGATGCAACGCTGGCAAGAGATCAGCAGGCCAAACGCCTGCGTGCGGCGTTGATGCAGTTGCCGCTCAATCAGCGCGAGGCCTTCTTGCTGCAACAGGAGGCAGGCCTTTCGCTGGCCGATATCGCCGAGCGGGCAAGCGTCAGTCGCGAGACCATCAAGAGTCGGCTGCGCTACGCGGTCGGCAAGCTCAGGGCAATACTCGCACCGGGACCGGAGGCGGCCGGAAAATGATCCAAACCAAGAACGACAGGAGCAGGCGGGAACTCGAAGCCTTATATCGCGAAGCCGGCGATATCGATCCCGAAGCCGGCCTGGACCGCACCATTCGCGCGCGCGCCGCCGAGGCAAGCGGCAAAGCCCGAACGCCACGCCGCCTGCCCTGGCTTGGCGGGCTGGCCGCCGCCTCGGTCGCACTTGTCAGCATCGCAGTCGTACTGCAACAATCCCCACCCGGCCAACCGGCGCACAAACCCGCCACCCCGCTTGAACGCCGCGCGCCCGAGGCCCTCATGGTGCCGTCTTTGGGCGCGCAGTCCGGCGATCAATCAGCGATGGACAGCAGCGGCAAGTCTTCACAGACCCGACAAACACGGCCGCACACACCCACGCCGGCGCAATCGTTCGCCGCCCCCAGCGGCACGCCTCACTCTGAAGCCAAAGACGATGCCGAAATGCAATTGCAGCGATCACGACACGAACACTTCCTGGCAGAGCAGCCCGGCGTCATCGCCGAACCGGCGCGCAAAATCCCGCGAATTGCGACCGACGTCGGCGAAGATCCCGAAAGCATGCTGAAGTTGATCCAAGCAATGATCGAGCGCGACGAAATCCAGCGCGCCCGCGAACAATTCGAACGGTTCCGCCGCCAATTCCCCGAGCACCCCATCCCGGAAAATATCGATCAAATCCTCCGCGATGCAGGTTTGTGGATACAGGGCAGTCCTGGCCCGGCTGATTCACCAAGGTGATGACACGCGATTTTTTTGTAATGGCCCAGAACACACCCGCAAGACCGGCCCGGTATGAAACCCTGCTACCGTAGCGGGCTTGGTTACTGACACAGAAAAACCGATGTTTATCGATCTTCACTGCCATATTCTGCCCGGTATCGACGACGGCGCACGTAATCTGGACCAATCGCTGGCCATGGCCCGGATTGCGGTGGCCGACGGTATCAAAACCAGCCTGGCGACGCCACACCATCTCAATGGTGCCTATCACAACCCGGCCGAATCGGTCCGCGCCAACCTCCTCAGGCTCGCCGAAGCGCTACAACGCGAATCGATTCCGCTGCAAGTACTGCCCGGTGCCGAATTGCACCTGGTTCCCGAACTGCCCGAGGCGTTGCGCGAGGGCACCGCAATGACCATTGCCGACCGCCGTCGCGCAGTGCTGGTCGAATTGCCGGTTCACCATATCCCGCACGGTGCCGAGCAAGTGCTCGAAGCGATTCTCGCGCAAGGTCTGACCCCGGTGATTGCGCATCCCGAACGCAACAGCGAACTGCGTAAAAAGCCGGAGCGATTGGCACAGTGGGTGGCATCGGGCTGCCTTGGACAGGTAACGGCGCAGTCTTGTACCGGGCATTTCGGCCGCAGTGCCCAGCAAACCGCCCGTCTCATGATTCAGGCCGGCTCGATTCACGTCGTTGCCTCCGACGCCCATCGTGACCATCGCCGAGTTCCGGTCATTTCGAGCGCGCTCTCACCGATTACGAAATGGACCTCAACCGAGCTTGCAACATTGCTGATGCAGCGTTTTCCAGCGGACCTGGCCGACGGCCGCCAGCCCGATACGGCACTGCTTGAAGATGCCTTGCCACGCCGCACTCGACGCCGCTGGTCAAGCCTCTGGCTTACGCCTTGACGGCCTCGGAGCCGATCGTGACAGCCGGGTCAAATGGCCTCCCCGATTCGCTCGAGAAAATCAGCCACATCGGCCCGGGCGCGCTGCTGCGTCACTTCAAATTCATCGGCCAGGGCCTGCGAAAGCGACTCGAAACCATTCGTGCCGCCGGCAACTTCGCCGATCAAATACATGCCAGTCGCGTTTAATGCCAGCAACTGTTCGCGCTCGATATCGAGCAGGACACCACTGCCGTCGTCCAGTCGATTGACCGTCAAGCGACCGCCCTGAATGGCGCACCGAATCTGTTGCATAAGCATGTCTGATCCTGGCTTATTCACCTTCTCTCCTGCTGCGACACAGCCAGATTGGGCTTGATTTTCGGCTTTTGTACTTGAACAGGTCCACGATTCGCCTCATCAGATCAAAAAACAGACGCCCACCGGACATTGCCTCGCCACGATCGGCTCAATCCGACAGACTCGTCGTGCACTTTACCCCAACGTTGGGGTTTACCTGAGGACTAGTGGGCCATGCGGTTAATTAGGTAACACTCAGCCGTCGCACAAGCGTTGTGGGCAAGGCGCGCAAGCGCAGGACTGGCCCGAGCCAATTCAAGCGAGTGCAACGCAGCCCACGGCGCTTGTGCGGCGGCCCCTGCAG
>JAIVHD010000198.1 GCA_020201235.1 Lysobacteraceae bacterium | reverse complement strand
GATTTGGGCCAGGGATTGGGATACAACAGGAAATGACGGTAAAGTCGCCAACCTTCGCTGAACGCCAGGCGCCAGAAATCGGCCAAATCGGCTCGCACAATCCAGGCGTTCTGGGGCAGGCCCGGCGCCCGGTCAAGCCGGGCTAATGAGCGATCCACCCCAATCACAGCGCAGTGGGGGAATCGCAGCGCCAATGCGCGCGTAGAACGGGCGGTTCCGCAACCGGCATCAACAATGACATCGCGCTCGCCCAGACCGCTCAAGCCCGCGAACGCGGTCTGGTTATAAGCTCGAATTGGCTGCCGCCACGAACTCGCCAAATGCCTGCGCACAATTTCGTCGAGCCGCCGATGGGGACCGGTTTGCGAAGATCGAGGAACGCGCGAAGCGGCCATAAGCAGGGCCCGGCGGCGGAATGATGGTGGGCCGTGAAGGACTCGAACCTTCAACCAATAGGTTAAAAGCCTACTGCTCTACCATTGAGCTAACGGCCCTAACTACAGCGAGCCCGAGAGAATAGCGGCAAATGGCGCAAATCTCAACCGCAATGACCGAACTCCAGTTTATTATTCTCTATCTTTACCGATCGCAGCCAACCCATGCAAGACATCGCCCGAATGGTTCTGCCCCTCCTCGACCTGACCAGTCTCAACGAAACCGATAGCGACGAGGATATCCGGCGACTGTGCAAGCGCGCCCAGACCGCCCATGGGCACCCGGCAGCGGTCTGTGTGTTTCCTCATCGGATCGCCGTGGCCCGCACGGCGCTGGCCGAGCTTGGACTGCAAGACCAGGTGCGGATTGCAACGGTGGTCAATTTTCCGATCGGCGAAGATTCAGCCGACGACGCCGTCGAACAGGTTCGCAACGCACTGCTCAGCGGGGCCGACGAGATCGACCTGGTCTTTCCCTACCGCGCCTTGATGGCCGGCGATGAGCGCGTCGGCTACCACCTGGTGAATCGCTGCCGGCAGGCAAGCAGCGGGTACGTGCTTAAGGTCATCCTCGAAACCGGCGAGCTCAAAACGCCCGAGCGAATCCGCCTGGCCAGCCAGATCGCGCTGGACTCGGGGGCCGATTTCCTCAAGACTTCCACCGGCAAAGTCGCCGTCAACGCCACGCCGGAGTCTGCCAGGGTGGTGATGGAGACCATTCGCGACAGTGGACGACCGACCGGATTCAAGGCTGCCGGCGGCATCCGAACCACCAAGGACGCGGCAACGTATGTAGATCTTGCCCGCGAAATCCTGGGCGAGCAATGGCTGTGTCCCGAGCGCCTGCGCTTTGGCGCGTCGGGGTTGCTCGACGATCTGCTTCATCAGCTCGGTTCAGGCGCTCGCCCGGTGAACCTCAGCAGCCGCTACTGATGCTGTTTCAGGAACTGATTCGGGCCAAGCGCGACGGGCAAACACTGAGCGAAGCGCACATCGAGCAACTGGTTGCAGGCATCAGCAACGCCGGCATCAGCGACGAGCAACTAGGTGCTTTCGCCATGGCGGTCTACTGGCGCGGCATGAACCCGGCCGAAACCAGCGCGCTGACCCGAACCATGCGCGACTCCGGTCGGGTGATGCGGTGGCGGGGCGCGGGGCTGAATGGCCCGGTACTCGACAAGCACTCCACCGGCGGTGTCGGTGATGCCACCTCGCTGCTGATCGGGCCATGGCTGGCCGCCTGCGGCGCCCACGTGCCAATGATTTCCGGGCGCGGACTGGGCCATACCGGCGGCACCCTGGACAAGCTCGGCGCGATTCCCGGATATGACCCTTTCCCGACGCCAGCGCTTTTTCGGAAAACCGTGCGCGAGGTCGGTGTCGCCATCATCGGCCAGACCGATGATTTCGCTCCGGCCGATCGCCGGCTGTACGCCATTCGCGACGTGACCGCCACGGTCGACTGCCTGCCGCTGATCGTCGCCTCGATTTTGAGTAAAAAACTCGCTGAAGGCCTGGACGGTCTGCTGCTCGACGTCAAGACTGGCTCGGGCGCGGTCATGGCCGATCCGGCGCGCGCAACCGAGCTGGCCAAGGC
>JAIVHD010000423.1 GCA_020201235.1 Lysobacteraceae bacterium | reverse complement strand
GTTCTGCGGGGGTTTTCAAATCCAGTGCCCGCCCACTGTGGTGCTCGCTGAAGCCGGGAGCGGCCGAAACTGACAAAATACGAGCAAGGGTCTGCCCCTGTTCCAGCTTGGCCCGAATGATGCCGGCCTGGTAGTGCAGACCGCGGTAGGCGGAAACCACCTGGAGACGGACGCCGTTGCCGTTGGCGGCGGACTCCATGGTTTTCCAGGCTTCGGCGGCCTCTGGCGTCAGCCATTGCTCGCGATCGTAGGCATCGAAGCCGATCGATATTCGCTGGTCACACTCGTGCACCATCTCTAGATGATGACGGGGGCCGTAGTCTTGGGGGATGCCGAGCTCATCCTGCAGGCTGAAGACGTCCTGGATCCACTCGTCGGCCCGACGGCGCAGATCTTTGCGCACCAGGATGGGCTGTTCGGTGTCCGGTTCGGGTTCTGTCGGCGAATATTCCATTTGCCACATCAGGGAGAGCGCCGGCGCCAGAATGCAGCACTGCAGCGAACGCAGTCCGTAGGCCAGGGCACGTTGCTCCACGGCGGCGAACAGTTTGCGCGGCGTGCCCGCGCTGGCGAGGGTGGGGTTCAGATAGCAGGCGATCACCTGGCGGTCGTACAAGTCAAGCGCCAATACACCGGCGTACTCACCGGACTTGATGGCCGCGATCAGGCAACCGTCCTCAATCAGGGCAACCAGCCGACGCTCCAGTAGATCGGGGGCCGGACCTGCGTGCACCACGTCGGGCAGCCGCGCCCGGATCAGGGCAACCAGTTTCTCGACCTCGCCGAGGCGGACGGGCCGAATTGAGGTGGTGATTTCCATACAGTGGCGAATCCAACCGCGACCAGGCGACCCGATGGCCGAAAAGGCCGCGGCCTAGGCACGTTCGGTCATCGTGCTATATTTTTGGCGTGTTGCCAAGCCCCAAAGCTGTATTTGCCAATCGACTCTCGACCCTGGTGTTGCTGGTCGCTGTAATTGCGCTCATCGGCATCCTGCCGGCGAGGCCGTTGTTGCCGGCCGTCTGGCCGAGGCCGGTTGAGGAACTGGTCCTGCCTGACGGGCGCTGGGTCTTCCGACCGGCCCCCTGGCATTTCCTTGCGGCCGGAGCGGATGAATCCAGGGCGCGAACCCGCCCCCTGAGCCTGCTGCAGGTGCAGCTGAGCGACGGATCGAACGAGCATGGCTATATCGTTGCCCAGAGTTCGGGCTCGACGGGCACGCTGATTCTCCAGACCGGTCCCGGGCAGCAGAGAAGCCTGCCGGTTTCGTCGGTGGCGTTTATGTTTTACCCCAACGATCTGCCGCTGGGCCAGCGTGTCCGGCTGGCCCGGGGGCGTCTGCAGGAGCGCCTTCCGTTCAGCCGAATGCCATCACATCATGAATCTGCTCTAGGCCGGTAAGCGCCATCAACAGCCGCTCCACCCCCAGTGCGACTCCCGTGCATCTGGGAAGGCCATGAGCCATTGCCGCCAGTAGTGCCTCGTCCAGTGGCATCGCCGGTCTGCCCAGTTGGGCGCGGCGCTCGTTATCGCGTTCGAAGCGCTGACGTTGCTCGATCGGATCGGTCAGTTCCTGATAACCATTGGCCAGTTCCAGCGTCCCGGCGAAGATTTCAAAACGACAGGCCCGACGTGGATCAGTCGGGTCGAGGCAGGCCAACGCGGCCTGTGTCGCCGGATAGCCGTGAACCATAGTCAGCTGGTTGCTGGGGAAGTGATCCTGGATGTGCCTGGAAAAAAGGTAATCCAGCCGCATATCGATATCGCAGTCAGCCGGCAGCTCTTCTGCGGTCAGTGCGTGCGCTGCCTCCGGCGCAAGCAGCGGGTCGATGTTGAGCCGCTCGCGGAACAAGGCGTCCCAGGTCACGGTTCGGTGCTGCCAACCGGGATGTTCGTGCGGAGTGCATGTCTCGATCAGTTCGAGGGTTTCCCTGGCCATTTGCTGCCAGTCGCGGTGTATGCGATACCACTCGAGCATGGTGAATTCCCGACGGTGACGTTGTCCTCGTTCTTTGGCCCGGAAGACCGGCCCGATCTCATACAGGTCCCCC
>JAIVHD010000018.1 GCA_020201235.1 Lysobacteraceae bacterium | reverse complement strand
GCGTGTTATCTACGTAAAAGACAACGGGATCGGATTCGACATGAATTTCGCCCATAAGGTGTTCGAACCCTTTCAGAGACTGCATGGCGAAAGTCGTTATCCCGGAACGGGGATCGGGCTGACGATTGTCGACCGGATCATCCGAAAACACGGGGGAGAAATCTGGCCCGAAAGCCAAAAGGGCGAAGGTTCGACTTTCTATTTTACGACCGAGTCGCGCCGAGATTAGGATTTGAATATATGTATATATTGCTGGTCGAAGATAACGACGACGATATCGAACTGACGCAGCTGGCTTTCGAGCAAAATCGCATCGCCAACCGACTCGATGTCGTCAAAAATGGGGAACAGGCTCTCAGTTACCTGTTTCGCAGGGATGAGTTCGAGTGCAAAAAGGATGAACCGCTACCCGCGCTGATATTGCTCGATCTCAAGCTTCCCGGCTTGCATGGCCTGGAAGTGCTGGAGAAAATACGCGCTGATTCGACCACCTGCCACCTGCCGGTGGTCATTCTGACCTCGTCTCGTGAGCAGGAAGACATGCTTCAAAGCTATGAGCGAGGCGCCAACAGCTTCATTCGAAAGCCCGTGGACTTCGCTAAATTCAAGGAGGCCGTGAGGCAATTGCAACTCTACTGGCTGGTGCTCAACGAATCGCCGTTTAAGTGACCCCCGGAGATACACGACCAAGAAAAGATTGAAACCTAGGGGGGTTGTAACCTATTGATTTTTAGTCGTGCCGCCAACAAAAGTTGGAAACATACTATGGCGGAAATCTTGGGGTCTACCATCGAAATTGCCTCGTTTGGGCTCGCTCATTTGGAATGACCACAACAACTCTGCGCGGAGCGCCCGCAAAGGCCCGTCCCATACGGGTTTTGCCGGAGAGGCCGCATTGAAAGCAGCTCGAAACGACACCCCGGATGTCCGAGAATCAGCTCGGCTAGCTTTGCTTTAATCGCGTTCGATAATGGTCACGCCCGCTTTCTGTGGTTGTATGACGCACGCTGCATTCCACGCGGCTGAAAATTGCCGAGCTTCACGCATAACAGTAATTGAATCTGTCCTCTCACCGTACCCAATCACCTCTCCTGCGTATAGAAAGTATAAACGGCCTTTCCCCCGAATTCCAGCAGTATCCAGAGCCGCCCAAGCTGCCGTTTGACCCCGGTTGTAGCCCGCAGCGGGCAGGATCTCGCCCGATTCTGCTTTGTCTTAACCAATCGAACGGCCAAGCCTCTCCATTTTGCCGGCGTTGGCCTTGACCGTCTCCCCACAGGTTGGCTACGCTTCGCCATTTCGCACGAAATGGCCATTTTGCGCTAAACTTCTGATCTCCATCCATCGAAGCCCTGGCCATGAGCGCACCCCTTTCCAGCGAGTTCCACGACATCAGCGCGACGGAGTTCAAGAAACGCTTCGGCAAGACGCTGGAGGACGTGGCGCACGGCCAGCCGGTGCGGATCATCCGCCACGGCAGGCGCGGCGACCGCCTGGTGTTACTGCGCGAGGACGAACTTGCTGCCCTGAGAGCCCGGGTCAGTTCGCCGCTGGAGGCCTTGCGCGATCAGTTCGAAGACATGCTGGCCCGCATGCAGACACCGAAGGCCCGCAAGGCCGCGGCCAGCATCGGCACCGTGAAGCCGGCAACGCTGGGCAAGGCCGCCCTGCGGGACACCAAGCGGGATGGCTGATCGAAGGAGACCAACAACCGCGACGATCACGACCATCGCCGGCACCAACGGCGCCGGCAAAAGCAGCATTCTCGGCGAGTACCTTCGCCAGCATGAACGCATATCCAGCGGGTCGAAGCACGCGTGCAAAGCGGCGGCCACCCGATTCCGGAGATCAAAATCCGCGAGCGCTTTACCCGGAGCCTGGAAAATCTCATCGCGTTGCTGCCGGTGCTGGACGAATGCCGGGTATTCGATAACAGCCGCACTGTTGCTCTCGATCATGGCGAGGCGCCGAAACTTATCAGTCTGCTACACGTTCGCAATGGTCAGATTCTCCAGGCTATTGATCTGCACAAGGTGCCGGAGTGGGCCAAGCCCGTGTTTGCCGCTTGTCTCGCTGAATAGAAACGACACAACGGGGCCACGCCGCGCTCAAGGGATATGGGGTGTTCGAGGAAATCTTGGGGTCTACCATCGAAATTGCATGGTGGCGGGCCCCGCTTTGAAGAGCTAGAATAACTTCTGGCGGGGGTGTGGCCAATGGGGTCGGTGGCCGGTTTTCCGGTTCGCTCGATCACGGCCAGTGGCAGTGGGGGCTTGAGCTGACACGCTGGGGCTTTGCCGGTGAAGAGCGTGCCGCGGCTGCGGTCAGCCGCATTGATGCCGAGGGCGAACGCACCGTATACAGCTACGTCGATGGCCTGGAAGAGTGGTTCATCAACGATGCGCGTGGCCTGGAACACGGCTTCACCGTGCACCAGCCGCCGGCCGGCCGTGGCGATGCGCTGCGCTTCGAGATGGCCGTGCTCGGCGAGCTGGCTCCGCGCATTGCCGCCAACCGGCGCGATGTGGCCTTTGTCGATGCCCAAGGCAGTACGGCCCTGACCTACAGCGGCCTGCAGGTCTGGGATGCTGACGGCAGAATGCTGGATGCGCGGTTTGAGCCCCACGGCCGCCACCTGGCGCTCAGCGTCGATGCCGCTTGCGCCCGCTACCCGATCACTATCGACCCCATCGCCCAGCAGGCCTATCTCAAGGCTTCCAATACCGGTGCGGGTGATGTGTTCGGCTTCTCGGTGGCGGTCTCCGGCAACACGGTGGTGGTGGGTGCGCAATTTGAGGCCAGCGCGGCCACCGGCGTTAATGGCGATCTGGCCGACAACAGCGCCAGCAATGCCGGCGCGGCCTATGTGTTCGCGGTTTCCACCTTCACCGTCAGCGGCACCGTCACCGGGTTGGCCGGCGACTAGGTGGTACTGCAGAACAACGGCGGCGACGAGCAAGTGGTTACCGCCGACGGCGGCTTCAGCTTCTCGCCGCAGGATGATGGCAGCAGCTTTGATGTCACCGTCGCCACGCAGCCGACCAACCTCAGCCAGACCTGTACCGTGACCAACGGCAGCGGCACGCTGGCCGGGGTTAATGTCACCAACGTCGAGGTCGCCTGCACCACCAACCAGTTCACCGTCAGCGGCACCGATTCGGGTTTGGCGGGCGATCAGGTGGTGCTGCAGAACAACGGCGGCGACGATCAGGTGGTTACCACCGACGGCGGCTTTGCCTTCTCGCCGCAGAACGACGGTACGACCTATGAGGTCACTGTTGCCACGCAGCCAACCAACCCCAGTCAGGCCTGCACTGTGACCAACGGCAGCGGCACGCTGGCCGGGGCCGATGTCACCAACGTCGCGGTCGACTGTGCAACCATTCAGATAGAGCTCGATCAGTCGACCCTGGAGTTCGGGAATCTCATACTCGGCCAAAGCGCAACTCTGACCATAACGATCACAAACACCGGTGAGGCTGATCTGCTGATCTCGGAAATCACCGACCCGGATTCGCCATTCGCCTTGGTCGGTGGCAGTTGCCTGCCGGCTCCAGGCACGCTGGCCGCCATGGAGAGCTGCACCATCGACGTCGAGTTCTCCCCGGAACGGGACGGCTTCTTTGTGTCCAGTTTCCAAATTGAGTCAAATGCAGGCTCCAGTCCGGATACGGTTACGATGAGCGGCACGGCGATTGCACCGTTGCCGGTGTCGACCCTGAACCCCTGGGCGCTGATCGTCCTGATGTTGTCACTGCTCCTGTTCGCTGGCTTGCGCCTGCGAATCAGTTGATTGAACGCATCACTGTCCGCTTGACCTGCTCTGCAGGATTTCACCATAACCTGTCCGAAACGGACAGGTTATGCCCTGGGCCCCGGGGCGTCAGCACGAGATAAATCACACTGAAAGGACAACACAGGACAACACGGAGACCCAACTGGAAGGTGGCCGAGCAGCACAGGATATTGTGCCGAAAGCTCAGAGGCCATTATGCGTACTATGGGATCACCGGCAACAACCGGGCGTTGGCCGACTTCCGCCATCAGGCGGGACGACGCTGGCGCTATTGGTTGAACCGGCGCTCGTGGAAGGCTCGCATGCACTGGACGCGCTTCAGCCAGCTTCTGGACCGCTATCCACTCCCGCCGGAACGGGTCGTGCAAAGCATTTACCGTCATGGAGCGAAGGTCTAACCGAGGAGCCGGATGCGTGAGTTGCGCACGTCCGGATCTGTGGGAGCCGCGGGTGAGCAATCACCCGCGGCTACCCGGCAACCAACTCGAGCCCTGCGACTGACATCAATCTAGCAGCAAAGCCCGCACCTGCTGAATTTGACGGTCGATCAGGCGAGCCTCGGTCAGGCGATTTGTGCTCAGCGCGAAAATCCGCTCGCCAATAAAAGCGAGCCGCGCATTGCCGTACCAGTCAATACAACTGAATTGATCGGCGCAGTCTTCTCCTGGTGCTTCGGAATGCTGCATTTCCAACACGCCGACCGGCGTCAGTCTGCGTCCCTCGGCACGCAGGAAGACGAAATCTGACACTCTCGAGGATTCCTGCCAGTATTCTTCATCCCTATCTTCGTTCCGCAGCACGCCGGGCAATCCCATGATCAGAGTGCCGTCGCTGGATCGTCGCCAGTTGAAGGCATGGCTGCGATCTTCGGCGTTGTCATGTGATTCGACAACGGAGGTAGCAACATAATCAGGCGAGTTCGGAGCAAGTAGTGACATGGACCATTGGCCCGAAAAATCGCGCCCAGAAAGGAAAAATCGATCATCCAGCGGTTCGATGCTGTCGACCGACTGATTCAGTGTCACGCGCTGTGAACCCCGCTCGAAAAGGGGAAGGATGACCAATTCGGTTTGGTAGCTCGGCTCGTCTGTATCCCTGACCATCATGCCATGCTCGCCCATCAGTACGTACTGATCAGCCACCCGGATTGTTCGATGCTGATCACTCACTCCCAGTACTTCCGTTTCGATGCGCGGCGAGCGTGCAGAAACGAGTTGCTGACTGAATTGAGACAGCGGCACCCGATGAACGGCCATTTGACGATCTTTCGGCCCGGGCTGCAGCTCTGTAATTACGATCAGTTCGCTTCCGACCTCCCGAAAGCTGAATTGGTCGCCCCGATCGCCGGAAACGAATACCGCACCAGGCACTTCATCGTCGTCGAAAGGTAATCGGTAGATCAATGTTTCGACCAGGTTTGAAAACGTCCTGTCCGCGCGCGCCCCCCAGGCCCAGGGTGAGAATTCATCCGTGACATATGCGTCTTCCTTCCAGGCATCCATTGCCACATACGCGGCCGTCTGACTGACATACAACTCGGACCAAAGCTCCCCGACCAGCCCGGTTGCCGCACAGTCCATGTGGCCGAGCATCAAAGCATCGAGTTCACACTTCAAAACGGTGTGGATAACAGGGTCCGAGACAGGAATCAGCGGCAGCAGCACGTCTTCGACGTCGATCATGGCCTGCCATCCATCCGTTTCCGAGCCGGGAATCGAGCGGGCGACTGATCGCCAGAGCGGCCACTGCCATCGAGATCCGTCGCCAAGACCCACGCTGACCTGCAACAGCAGTCGGCCGTCAATCAGACGCATTCCGTAGTTGCTACCGCTGTAGTAATCTTCAGAGCGAATCTCGATATGCGCGGCTGGTGTCAAATATCCGTCTGAGTCCATATAGAAAAATTGCAGGCCTGTCACAGCGCGCTCGAAATCAAAGCTCAGAATCGCGGCACCCTCATCAAACACCATCAACTCGTCGTACCAGACGCCCGACACTCGGCCCGAGTCACTCAACGAAATGGACTGCTCCAGCTGAAGCACCGGCCCCTCTGGACCGTCAATACGGATGCGAAAAATCCGATCACCCCGTAGCACGAACAGTTGATCGCCGCGACGCTTGAAAAGTCCACCTTCATCGATGTCGGCGGTCTGGACGTTGGTGATCATGTCCTTTGACATGATTCGGCTACCCGTAACCATGACGCAATCGAGATCGACGGACTGTTCAATCTCACCGGAATCTGGTTCAGGAGCGGGCTCAGTCACGAGCTCTTGCTCGAAGTTGGATACATTCAGAGAACTACAGCCATAGTTTGAATAGGTCCTTGCAATTTGCGCCAGCCGCCGCTCCAAAACGCCACTGGCCGTCACCCATTCTTCCAGCGCCCGCTCGGACTGCACGGACTGTAATCTATCGAATCTGACGCCATCCAGCGGGTCGGCATCGCGCGCGGTGTCAACCAGGCTGCATGCACTGCTCAGCGAAGCGAGCACAAGCCCTATCGCCAACGACTTCAGTGCATAACATCCTGACTTCATTAATCACCATCCGGAAAATTCGTTCAGACAGAGGATAGCCGAATCACGCCGAGCTGAACAGGTGAGCGAGTGGGCGTGCAGACGAACACTAACCCCGGCTTATGCACCACCCGATCTACTGCGGCGGCACCAGGCCCCGCGTCTACAGCGTTTCGCTCGGTCGCGCATCCTCAACGGGCAGGCGAGTACGCTTCCGGTGCGGCCGGTCGCGAAACGCCGTATCCACGGGACCTGGAACCGCCTCGCGACGATCGGGTGGTGAATAAGCCGGGCTAACTGCTCTCGAGCGTGAGGCTCGGGGTTACGTGGGCTTCGGGTCGGATCGTGCAACGCGCGAAGGAATCCGAATGCACGTTGCGTGACCTGACCGCGTCATTCACCAGATCATTCGCATCATATCCCGAAGTTGAAAGCAGCTCGAAACGACACCCCGGACGTCCGAGAATCAGCTCGGCTAGCTTTGTTTTAATCGCGTTCGATAACCGCGATATGCGCTACTGCGTGATTCTCGGTGCCTGTAATCCTGCAACGGCATGGAAGGCGATGAGTCGGGAGCCAAAGATCGGCACGATGTTGCCGTGCAATGTGATCGTGCGTGAGCTCGAAAGCGGCAAGGTGGAAGTTTCCGCCGTGGATCCGCGCGCTTCCATGCAGGCGGTCGAAAACGAGACGCTCGGGGACGTCGCCGGCGAGGTCACAGCACAGCTACAAAAAGTGATCGACGCGATCGGGTCATGAATCATCCGGGCTCAGGTCATTGCGCCGTCGACCCCGATCACTTGACCGGAAATGTAACCGGCCTCCTCTGAGACCAGAAAGGCCACCAGTGCCGCGACTTCTTCCGGCTTCCCCATTCGTTCCATTGGCACGATGTTGCGTACGGCGGCTTCATCAAACGTGCCCCTGGACATTTCCGTTTCAATCACGCCGGGTGCAACCACGTTGACGGTGACGCCGCGTGAACCGAGTTCGCGCGCCAGCGATTTGGCCGCACCGTGCAGGCCGGCCTTGGACGCGGCGTAATTGGTCTGGCCACGATTGCCCAGACGGGCCGCCACGCTGGACACGGCGATCACCCGGCCCCAGCGCAGTCTTGCCATGCCCAGCAGCGCCGGCTGGACGACACGGAAGAAGCCGTTGAGATTGACATCCATAAGTAACGGTGGCCCGGCCACTGGCCAGCACGAGTTGGCCGGTCAGGATGCGAAAGGCATAAACGGCCCCGGAGGTATCACCCCCTACTCGCGTGACATGCACATCAATCAAGGCCGGCATCTCGACCCGGTCGCCGGCCAGATTCAGGGCCGACAGGCCCGCCAGCCGACCCGCCTGCGGTGGATCGCCGGGCCGGCCGGCCAGGGTGCCATGCACGGCCATGGCCTGAGCCGCATACTCGACCAGTGCCGTGGCAGGCAGAATTCCGTCGCGGGCCAGCGGGTGGTCGGCCAGACCGTTGATGCGTGCGCGGCAGTGGATCTGTTGCCGATCATGTTCGACCACCTCGTCAATCAGCACCATAGCGCCGGCGTGCGGTAGCAGGGATTCGATGTGCTCGGTCATGCCGGGTGTGGCGGACATTCGGTCCGGCTTACTAGTAATCGAGCGAAAATCCAAGATAGCAATACGCCCATTGCCACGGTCAACCCCAGCATCCTGAGCATGCCGATCTGTGACTGACCGAGGATCAAAAACACGCCGCCGGTCGACAACGCGCAGAGATTGACTGCGTGCCAGGTGCGCAACGACTGGTCGCGGTGGTCCGAACGTAGATGGGCGAACAGCGAGAAATCCAGGCCCACGCCGGCGGCCAGCAGCAGGCCGACCAGGTGCACGATGGTCAGGCCGTCATCAGCCAGGCTCATGATCGCGGCAGTGCAGGCCGCCGCGGCCAGTGGCGGCAGCATGATGCGCGCGGTCAGAACTGCTTGTCGGGTGCGCAGCCAAAGAAATAAGGTGATCAGCGCCAGCGCCGCGGCCAGGCTGATGCCGGCATCCCGGCGCCAGGCAGCGACCATGGACTCGGAGGTGGCGCGCAAGTCGATCAATTCGGCGGGCAGTTGTCTGTCGTCCAGCCATTCGGCCAGGCTACTGGGGTCATTCAGCCCCACCGGCGCAATGATCGAGCGCCAGCCCTGCGGGGTCTGGGTGAGCAATGAATCGACCTGTGTGGCCAGCGGTGTGGCTTGCCATGTCTGCGGCGTGACCGGCGGTGTGTCGGCCGCTGTGGCCAGGTCGTCGAGAAAAAGGCTGAAGGCATCGGCGGTGAAACGGGCATCGGCCTGGCTTAGCAGAC
>JAIVHD010000422.1 GCA_020201235.1 Lysobacteraceae bacterium | reverse complement strand
GATGGGGGTCGGTGATGTGGATCAGTCGCAACGTTTGGGTCATCGAATTTGGCAATGCTCGTATTATCCCGCCTTATTCACCGTGGGTTGTGTTGCCGAGCCTGACAGCCCCGCGCCACGGACCCGTTGCGAATCTGGTGGGTGGAGGGCGTTTGCGGTCCTGCAGACTTGCTTCGATCCGGTGGTTCCGGTGTCTGATCAATCTTCGATGCCGAAACGGCGTTGCGAATGCGATAATTAAACATCGTGTCAATGCACGCCGAATCTCCAGGAAAAATTTTGATGTTTCTTGATTTATCAAAGCTTCAACAGATGGATGGTGCCGAGTTTCAGGCCCGTCAGCCTTACCCCTGGGCCAACCCGGCCGGCTTGCTGACGGATGCCGGGTTTAACACGCTGGTCGGGCAATTGCCGTCGCTCGATCAGTTCAAGCAGGTCTTCGGACGTTCGCGCAAGCACGGCCAGCAAAGCCATGACCGCTATGCGCTGGAGTGGCAAGATGATTTGCCGGTGGCCGATGCCTGGAAGGCGTTTGTGGACGAGTTGCGCGGTCCGGTCTACCGCGAGTTTCTCTTTCGGATGATTGGGCATGATCGCTTCAGCCTGAAGTTTCATTTCCACTTCACGCCCAACGGCTGCTCGGTTTCGCCGCATTGCGACGCGGTCTGGAAGCTGGGCTCGCACATTTTTTATCTCAACACCGAGCGTGATTGGAAGCCGGAATGGGGCGGCGAAACCCAGGTGCTGGACGACTGCGGTCGCTTTCCAGCACGCTCAGCACCGGATTTTGGTGAGTTCGATCGGGCCATGAGTTCCAAATCGCTGGGCAATCGAAGCCTGCTGTTCATCCGCTCGGGCAACTCCTGGCATGGCGTCAAGCCGATCAATTGTCCGGAAGGACATCTCCGCAAAGTGTTCATCGTCGTCATCAACCGCGATACGCCCTGGTATAGGCTGCGTTCCCGCCTCAAGCTTTGATCCCGGCTTGTTCGCCACCCACCCACATCCTTCGGGTGAGCACGCTTCCGCTGCGCTCGGTCGCGAAAACGTCGAATCCACGGGGCCTGAAGCCACCACGAGACGATCGGGTGGTCAATAAGCCGGGTTGATCGCCGGCTGCGATCAACCCGGGGAAATCGCCGCCTCGATCAGGGCTCAAGCAGTTCGGGATCGAGCCCGGCCATGATCCCGGCCAGTTCTTCAAGAAAGCCGGACAGGGCCGAGGACTTGCGCCAAACCAGCGCGATGGTACGTTTTGGGCCCGGTTTGATGAAAGGTCGGGTGATCAGGTTTTCGGTTTTAGCCACCGGCGGCTTGACCGCCATCACCGGCATCAGCGTGATGCCGGTTCCGGCGGCAATCATCTGGCGCAGCGTTTCCATGCTGGTGGCATGGAAGTCCAGTTGTTCGTGTGCGCCGGCCAGTTGGCAGACTTCGAGCGCCTGATCGCGCAGGCAGTGCCCATCTTCGAGCAGCAGAAGCTCCTGGTTTTCGAGGTCTTCCATACGGATCGATGATTTGCTTCCCAGCGGATGCATTTCAGGCATTGCCAGCACAAAGGGCTCCTCAAAGAGCACGCGGGTAAAGAGCTGATCGGCATCAATCGGCATCGCCAGCAATCCGGCGTCGAGCCGACCCTGCCTGAGCATGCTGATGACATTCTCGGTTTTTTCCTCAAATAGACGCAGCATCAGGCGCGGAAAGCGCCGTCGAATTTCCGGAACCACGTGTGGCAGAAAATAGGGTGCAAGTGTCGGGAAGATGCCGATCCGGATCGTGCCCGAATGCGGGTCTTTGCTGCGTCGTGCGACGGCCCGGATGGCGTCGGCTTCGGCCAGCATCGCGCGCGCATGCTCGACAATTTCCTCGCCGACTTCAGTCAACATGACCTGTCTGGGAGAGCGCTCGACCAGTTGGACATCGAGTTCCTCTTCCAGCTTGCGGATTTGCGTGCTCAGCGTTGGCTGACTGACGTGGCACAATTCGGCGGCCTTGCTGAAATGACGCACGTCGGCCAGTTTGACGAGGTAATGAACGGCGCGGAGATTCATGAATCCAGTTTAACCCGGTTTTTTCACGGCTCGTCGGTCTGCGATGCCTGGTGAGCTGCACAGATCGGGCCTCGACCGGTTGTTTCTGAACGCCTGCCTATTCCATCGCGGCTGCTGCGAAGCGGTCAGCCCCGGGCAAGAAAAACCGGGCACCCGGGCCCGGTTTATCGCAATCCAGAGCTGCCCGGGGCTCTCTCAGCCCGCGACTTTTCCCTGCTCGAGTTCTTGCTGGCTGGCTTTGCGGACATCGCGGATGGTCACATCGAAGTTCAGATCCTTGCCAGCAAGGTCGTGATTGGCGTCGATTGTGACCTGCTCGCCTTCGATTTTGGTGACGGTCACGATCAGCGGGCCCTGGGCCGATTCGGCGTTGAATTTCATGCCGGGCTCGACCTCGCCGATGCCGGCAAACGCTTCCATCGAAACGTTCTGGACCAGTTCGGGCCGGTGCGGGCCATAGCCTTCTTCGGGCTCGACCGTGACTGAGAGTTCGTCACCCTCGGCCTTGCCTTGCAGTGCCTTTTCCAGGCCCGGTACAATGTTGCCATGGCCGTGCAGGTAAGACAGTGGCTCGCGTCCTTCCGAGGTGTCGATGACCTCTTCGTTGTCCCCTTTGAGGGTGTAATCGATGGTCACGACGGTATCGGGTGATGCTTCCATGGAATTTCCTGTGTTTTCAAGTGGTCTTAAAGGATAACATCCGAGCCTTGCAGGAGCCCGGACGAACCGGTGCCGAAGTCATCTGGGGCGGACGAATCGTCGGAATTGTTAATTCCGCCGAGCATACCGAACTGGAAGTGCTGGCCCTGCCACTGCGCTCCGGGCACCGGCCGCGCCGGGATGCCGAAGGCGGCGTTCGCTTCGTGATCCGAATGCCGGGCTTTCTCGAGCCGATGAACTATTCACCGGGCCGCTACGTGACCGCGCTGGGTCGTTACGTTGGCATCGAATCGCGCTCGGTCGGAAGTTTCAATGTCGATCATCCGGTGCTTGAAGGTCGGCAACTGGAATTATGGCCGGTTGATCCGAACCGCCGGAATACGCGGTTCAGTCTCGGTGTTGGTGTGCGCCTGTAACCGGCCGGTACAACGCAACGCCCGAACCCGCCTCATTCGCGACCGTGCGGTTGCGAGGGGCACAGGACCTGACAGCGCGGCGGGCTAAGGTATCGTCGGGTCGATACCGGGGTTCAGTGTCCGGGTTTGTTGCTTCGCCTTCGCCGGGCTTGCGCATCGCCTGGATTCACCGGTGTTGAGCCAGCGCCCATTCGACGTGTTCGCGCACCATTGGTGAGGGATGGTCGAGTCGCGATTTGAGTGCCCGGCGAAGCTTGGGCGAGCCGGGCGCATTGCCCAGTCCTACGGCCAGGTTTCTGAGCCAGCGTTCGTGGCCGATGCGGCGGATGGCGGTTCCTTCAGTTCTTGCCAGAAAGGTCGGCTCGTCCCACAGGAACAACTCGACCAGTGAACCGGCATCAAGGTCTTTGCGCGGCCGGAAGTCGGGCTCGCCGCTAAAATCAGCGTAACGGTTCCAGGGGCAGACCGCCTGACAGTCATCGCAGCCGTAGACGCGGTTGCCGATGGCCTGTCGAAACTCCTCCGGGATGGATCCTTTGAGTTCGATGGTCAGGTACGAAATGCAGCGCCGCGCGTCAAGCTGGTAGGCTGCGGTGATGGCGCGGGTTGGGCAAATAGAAATGCATTTTCGGCACGATCCGCAGTGATCGCTCACCGGCGCGTCGGGCGGCAACGCCAGATCGGTGTAGATCGCCCCAAGAAAGAACCAGCTTCCGGCGTGGCGGTCGAGCAGGTTGGTGTGCTTGCCGATCCAGCCCAGTCCGGCCTGTGCTGCCAGTGGTTTTTCCATCACCGGAGCCGAGTCGGTAAACACCCGATAGCCGAATGGGCCGATTTCGGTTGCAATGCGTTCGGCCAGTTTTTTTAATCGTGAACGAAGCAGCTTGTGGTAGTCGCGGCCGACTGCATAGCGAGAGATGCAGGCGGTATCGGGTCGCTGCAGCAATTCCTCAAGCGGGGTCGCATCGGCCGGCAGATAATCCATGCGCGCCATGATGACCGAGCGGGTGCCGGGGACGAGTTCGGTCGGCCGGGTGCGCTTTGTGCCGTGTCGTGCCATCCAGTCCATATCGCCGTGGCGGCCTTGTTCCAGCCATTGCTCGAGGCGCAACTCGGTCTCGGCCAGGTCTGTGCCGGCGATGCCAATTTGTTGAAAGCCGAATTCCCGGCC
>JAIVHD010000240.1 GCA_020201235.1 Lysobacteraceae bacterium | reverse complement strand
TGCTGCTGGTCCAGGGCCAGAAGCTGCCGCCTGCTTCCGCGCAGCCGACCGGGTTGACCGTGCCCGATGCCGGTCCCCTTCGGTCCCGTATCTTTCGCAACGAGCTGATCGGGCCCGACGGCACCCCGGGCGAACTGCGCTTCGTCGACGTGACCGAGTCCAGCGGCTTCAGCGCCACGGGTTACGGCATGGGCGTGGCCACCGGCGACCTTGACAACGACGGTCGTATCGATGTCTATCTGACCAATTTCGGCGCCAACCAGCTTTGGCGCAATGTTTCGGACGCCGCCGGCATCCGTTTCGAGGACATCACCGAAAGATCCGGCACCGGCGACGCGCGCTGGTCCACCAGCGCCAGCGTTGCCGATCTGGACGGCGACGGTCTGCTCGACCTTTACGTCGCCAACTACGTCAATTTCCGGTTCGAGAACCACAAGACCTGTCGGACGCCGGGCGGACGCCCCAACTATTGTGGCCCACAGTCCTACCAGGGCGAGCCCGACAGCCTGTTTCTCAACAAGGGCGATTTCAGATTCGCGGACATTTCCGGTCCGTCCGGCATTCTCGGTTCTCCGTCCAGCGGGCTGGGCGTGGTTGCAGCGGATTTCGATCGGGACGGTCATCTTGATATCTACGTCGCCAACGATCTGCAGCCCAATTTTCTTTGGCGCAACCTCGGCCATGATCCCCTGCGCTTCGAGGACATCGCCCTGCTCAGCGGCAGCGCCGTGGCCATGGACGGTCGCGCCCAGGCGTCGATGGGGCTGGTGGCGGGCGATATCGACAACGATGGCGACGACGATCTTTTCATGACCCATTTGCGCACCGACAGCAACACGCTGTATCTCAACGACGGATCGGCCGGTTTCCTCGACGCGTCGTTTACCAGTGGTTTGGGTGCGCCCAGCCTGGCCGTGACCGGCTTCGGCACCGTGCTGATCGATCTGGACAACGACGGCTGGCTGGATATCGTGATCGCCAACGGCGCCGTGGCGATCATCGAAGAACAGGCCCGCCAGGGGAGTGCTTATCCGCTGGCCGAGCCCAATCTCGCGTTCTACAACACCGGCGGCGGCGATTACGTGGACATCACCGAAGCGGCCGGCGGCGAGCTCACCCGGCTCGAGGTCAGCCGCGGGCTGGCCGTCGGCGATGTCGACAACGACGGCCGCAGCGACATCCTGCTCAGCAACAACAATGGTCCGGCACGGCTGCTGATGAACCGCACGCGCACCGACCATCACTGGCTTGGGTTGCGGCTGCTGACCGCGGGCGGAACGCGCGATGCGCTGGGCGCGGTGGTCAGGGTGTTCCTGCCCGACGGGCGGAAGCTCACGCGTCGCGCCGCGACCGACGGCAGCTATCTTTCGGCCAGCGATCCCAGGGTACTGTTCGGGCTTGGCGGCGACGGGGAACCGGTATCGGTGGAGGTCAGGTGGCCGGGGGGCGAACTCGAGCGCTGGCACGCGCTGTCGCCCGATCAATATCATGTCCTTGAAGCCGGCACCGGCACACTAGAAGCCGGCATCGGCACCTCAATAGAGCACGCGAAGCAATGAAAAACGGATTTCACCCTCGGGCCCGGCGCTCGTCATCGACGGCGCTTGTTGCAGCGCTTGTTGCCGTCGCCGCGGCGCTTGTACTCCAGGCCTGCGGCGATTCTTCATCCGGTGCCGACCCGGTCGCGGTCTGGGACGGCGGCAAGCTCGAACCTCGACAATACGAGTCCTGGCTTGAAAGTCAGAACATGGCGCCGTCGCGCGAGTCGGCACGCAATCTCGCGCTGATTGTCTCGATGGCCGGTGCCGCGCGTGGTCGCGGGATGGCTGACAGTGCCGAGGTGAGCCTGTCGGTCGAAGCCATGCGTCAGGCCAGGCTGTTGCCCGTGCTCAAGCGGCATATCGATGCGCAGGTCGAGATATCGGACGCAGAACTGGACCAGCTCGCCAACGAAAATCCGGATGCCTTTCAACGGCCTCGCAAGCTGTCTCTGCGCGGCATCTACAAGCGCCTGCCGCCCGATGATGCCGCACGCGACGAGGTGCGTCGCGAAATGCTGGCCTTGCGGGCCCAGGTGCTCGA
Organism: Lysobacteraceae bacterium; assembly: GCA_020201235.1. GTDB lineage: Bacteria > Pseudomonadota > Gammaproteobacteria > Xanthomonadales > Wenzhouxiangellaceae. Next base: position 5,865 of record JAIVHD010000240.1, on the reverse strand, counting down.
CGGGGCCGACATCAAGCCGCTGGCGGTGAATGAATCCGAGTCGCAGAATCGGTTCCGCGAGGGCAGTATCGGCTGGGTTGATCCTGACGCACTGCCGGCCCCGGTCCGCGACGCGGTCAAGGGTCTCGAGATCGGCGAGGTCAGCGAATTGATCGGACACGCCGGCGGCCTCGCCTTTTACGTCTGCGAACGTATCAGGCCCGCGGTCGTTCCCGACTCTGAGGAGGTTCGCTCCAAGTTCCGCCAGAATCTGTTTCGCCAGCGTAGCGCCGAACTGAACAAGGCGCTCGTCGAGAAACTGGCGCCGAATATCCGGATACGCCTGGACGAAGACCCTGTGTTGCAGGCCGGCCGACAGGCGTTGCCCGTCGATTGGCTGGATGACCTGATCCGGCTGCGGCTGCCTGAGCATGCCCCGGACGCGTTGATCGATCGACAAAAACAACGCCTGCTGCGGGAATGGGGCCTGAGGGTGGCCATGACCGATCACACCGAAGGGCTCGGCCTGGTCGGGACCGAAGAACTGGCCGAGGCGATGCGCTGGAATGTCCTGCACGCGCTGGCGACGGCCGAATTGCGGTATCGAGTCGACGCCCGCATGCAACCGCCGGCCGACAGCGCGCTGCGGGCGCTCTACGAACAGCGCGGCGAGCGGATGCGCAACCCCCCTGCGTATCGGATTGCAGCGATTCAGTTTGCCGGTGCCGCAGACCGCGACGACCGAGAGATTGTCAGTCGGGCGCGCGATGCCGTTGCGCGGATTCGCAGCGGCGCGCTGGAATTCAGTCAGGCCGCGCGCGATCTTTCCGTTCATCCGTCGGCAAACAACGGCGGCTCGCTCGGCTGGATGAACTCGCGCGCGCTTGGCGGGCTCGAGATGAGCCTGCTCAAGCCGGTGCGCGTGCTGTCGCCGGGCGAGGACTCGGGTCTGTTACGCACACCCAGCGGCCTGTGGCTGGTGAAATTGCTCGAGCGACGGGCGGCCACGCCGATGACCTTCGAACAGGCACGCGTGCAGCTGAAAGAGGTTTTCGAGCGCGCACAGATCGAGCGCCTGGAGTCCGAAGTCCGCGATCAGCACCTGGCGGATATCAACTTGCGGATTCTCGCGGACGGATACCCGGGGATGGTCGAAATCCCTTAAAAATCATCCTGATCAGGTAGATGGCTCAGCAACACCAAGACGAAAGCGTTGAGTCCACAGATTACACAGATTTCGACAGATTATTGATTTCATTCGGAAAGGCCTGTTCAGTAGCAATCCCGTATGTCACTGCATCAGACCGGTTCAATGCCATCGGGCAAACCATTTGGCTCGGCTTCAACTTTCAGCACGTAACGCGCCGGTCAAAAACCACCGTCTTCGGGTGTTTTGATCGGCGGTTGCTTGGGCGGGGCTTGCATGACGGGCGTGAACCGTTTTCGCTCGCCGCTCAGCGAGATGCTTTCGACGTAGTAAAAGTAGGTCTTGCTGGCCGTGACCTCCCGGTCCGTGAACCGGTAATCGTGTTTCAGGTCGCTGGTGCCGGCACCGAGCATCGGTTGGGGGGTGATCCGCACAAAAGGCCCTTCGGGTGTCTCGGCCCGGTAGACGTCGAAACCGAAATTGTCGGATTCGCTGGCCGTGGACCAGGTGACGGTGTTGGTCGGTTCACGATCGGCCGAAGCGAGATCGGCCTTGTGGGACGTCGGTGCGCTCAAACAGCCTGCCAGCGCCAATGCCGCGGCCGGTATCAGCAGATACACAATCTTCGGTAGCCGGTGTGTCACCGTACTTTGCATCATCGTTCCATAGATGTTTTTTGAATCACCAGCTCCCGGTCCAGCTCAGGGACCGCATGGCGGCTTTCGGTACCGTCCGGCCAGGTGACGATCAGTTCGGGCTGTTCGGCCCGGCGTCCCAGACCGAAGGTCGCCGCTGGCAAGATCTGCGCCTGGTAACTCCGGGTCGGCATTATCGCTTGCGTCTCGCTGGTGTCCGAGGTTCTCATTTGCACCGTCGCGCCGATCGCGGCGCGGTTCGGGCCGTCCTGTTCCAGCCGCACCCGCAACCATCGATGACCGGTTTGCTGGTCGTTGCGCAGCAGGACCGGCCGGCCCCCGACCCGGGTGACCAGCACGTCCAGGTCGCCGTCGCCGTCGATGTCGGCATAGGCGGCTGCGCGGCCGGCAAGCGGTTGTGCCAGGTCGCCGCTGCCGGCGGCGAGAAAGCGTCGCGGGCATTGGTCGCCGCAGTTCCAGAACAACTGGGGTGGTTGCGCGTAGGTCTGGCCGGGCTGGACCCGGTGGATTTCGTGTTCCAGGTGCCCGTTGGCCTGAAACAGGTCAGGCCGGCCGTCCAGGTCGGCGTCGAAAAAGAACAGGCCAAAGGTCAGCGCCAGCCGACTGGGCGGGCCGATACCGCTGGTGGCGGACTGGTCGGCAAACAGTTCCGGCGTGCCCTGCGAGAGATAGAGCGAAGTCATTTCGCCAGCGAAATTGCCCATGCCGATGGCTCGCTGCCGGTTGACGCCCAGCAAGGTTGTGTCCATGCCCATGGCGCCGGTGGCGTGGCCGTCCGGATCGAACGCGACCCCGGTCTCGACGCCGAGTTCGTCGAACGTGCCGCCGCGATTGAGATACAGGAAATTGCGCACGGTGTCGTTGGCGACGACCAGGTCGAGCTGGCCGTCTTCGTTGATGTCCACGGGGATGATGGCCAGCGCCTTGCCCTCGGGCTGGCCGCTGGCGGGGTGAACGATCTCGATGCCTGCCGCCTGGCTGATATCGTCGAAGGTGCCGTCGCCGTTATTGCGGTAAAGCCGGTTGTGGGTGCCGGCATAGTTGGTCGGCGGGCCGAAGGCGCGCCCGATGCCGGTCAGGCGGTAATCGACCGCCAGGTCGATCTCGCGCGACCATTCGACGTAATTGCACACGAACAAGTCGAGATCGCCGTCGCCGTCGGCGTCGAAGAACGCGCCGCAACTGCTCCAGTCGCTGCCGCTCCCGGCAACCCCGGCGGAATCCGTGACATCGTCGAAACGTCCGCCGCCCATGTTGCGGAACAATCGATTCTCGCCCACCGCTGCGATGAAGACATCCGGCAGGCCGTCGCCATTGAAATCTCCGACGACAGGCGCGGTGCCGTAGAAGCTGGTCTCCAGCCCGGAACCTGTCGTGGCGTCGATGAAGCGGCCGTCGCCGCGGTTTAGATACAGTTTGTGCGTCGGCCGCATGCGCTCGGGCGGATAATCGTGCCAAGGCCAAAGGTCGCCGTTGACCAGCAGCAGGTCCGGGTCGCCATCGGCGTCGAAATCGGCGAAGGCGGCACCGCTGCCCATGGTTTCGGGCAGCAGCTTCAGCCCGTAGCCGCCGTTTTCGTGCACGAAATCGATCCCGGATGCGAGCGTGATGTCGGTGAACGGAAGTTCGGGCGGCGTCATGGCCGCCGCGCTATCTTCCGGCAGACGGGCGACCGCGGCCGGTGCAGCTTCCGGTATCGCCACGGACGGCGCGGGCCGGTTGAACAACCAGGCGACGAGCCCGGCCAGCACGATGATCAGGACGATGACAACGACCGACCATTTGGCCGCGGTGGCGATCACCCGGTCATCGGTTGCCACCCACTCATCATCGTGACATTCGTTGGGTTCGACAGGCGTCACGGTGCGCCGCCGCCGGTTTCGGGCCGGGTCAGGGGATAGATCACGATGTCGTCGGCGGCGTGGCCGGCGGCCGGATCGCGAGCTCGTGCGATAGCAATGGCCCGGTCGCGGGCATTGTTGTCGATGCGGTACTTTCGGTGCAGTTCGGCATGCTGTTCGGCGGCCGCGATCTCGCCGCCCATTCGCAGGACCTGGCCCAGCGCGTAATGGCTCTCGGCCCGCTCCGGATCAAGCGCCAGCCCGCGCTCGAACCAGGATCGGGCCTGCGCAAGCGCATTATCCCGCTGCGTGCCGAGCGACGCGAGGCGGGCGATCTCGAGCCACGCCTGGCCCAATAGATCCAGAAGCCTGTAATCGCGACTGAAGTCGAAACCGCGCGACCTGGCCTCCTGAAAACGGGTCTGTTCGAGATCCGTCCAGATCTCGATCGCTTCTTGCATGAACCCGTTCCGGAAATTGAGCTCGGCGGTCCAGTAGGCGACCGCCCAGGGATAAGCCGGGTGCTCGCCCCGGCCGGCCTGCGCCAGCGCAGCGGCCGCCTCGGACAGGCGCCCGTCTTCGAGCCGGGTGCGCGCCAGATTCAGGTAGCCCAGGCCATGGCCCATCCGCGCGACCCGTTCGAACGCGGCCTCGGCCTGGCGAAGCTGCCCGGCGCGCAGCAAACCGATGCCGTAGTCGTTCCAGCGCACCCAAAGCGGCGCATCGGAACCCGGGTTGTTCGCCGTCGCCGCGCCGCCGCCGATGACCGTCCGGGCGTCGCCGAGGACGGTCACCGGCAAGTCGTTTCGCTCGAACGCATCGCCCTGGACATGGCGCATCATCGCGGTATCGAACTTGCGGTAGTTCACGCGCGCGGTCAGTTCGAGAGGCATGCCGTCGGGCATCGAATCGGGCAATTCCAGCGCGTAGTGAAGCGTGGCCGCGGCGCCGGGTGGAATCTGGTGGTTGTACAGCGGGGTGAAGATGTCTTCCGGATTGCGCCGGTCGATACGGTTGCCGTTTCGATCGAGCATGTAGACGTTGATTCTGTGAGCGCGCGGATCGATGCTGCCATCGGCCGGGTCGGCCGCGCCGGAGTGGCCGATCACCCGCCCGCCGGCCTCGGCGACCAGCTCCACCCAGAGCTCGTTGGAGTCGGCCGTGCCCTGGGTCAGCGCGTGTCCCAGGGTCAAAGTGCGGATCACCACTTCCACCAGGTAGCGGCCGCCCGGCTCGAGCGTGACCGATCCGATATCAGCCGGGCCGATGAGTTCGCCGTTGATGTCGTGCGCCCGCCGCAGTCCGAAAATGTCCACGCGCACCGAATTCTCGAGCATTTCGCGGTGATTGGCGTTGACCCAGTCGGGCATGCCGAGCATGTGCGGTATTGCGGTATTGGCGGCGGCGAACTGGTGGTCGTGAATGCTGAGCTCGCCGCCCTCGTCGGGCGTCGCGCCGAAGTCATTCGAAACCTTTCGCGGCATGTGGCAGCCGTTGCAGTTGTCCTCGGCCCGCTCGGGGTAATAAAAGCTGGTCACGCCATGCCCGGAAACGCCGGACAACAGGAAGGAATCGTAGTGATTCTGGCCGCGCAGCCACTTGTAGTCGTTGAGTGCTTCGGGCAGATGCACCTTGTGGCAGGTGCCGCAGAATTCGGCCGATTCATGCAGCGGTTTCAGAAACGTTTTCTTGTGGAAGCCGGGCTTGGCCTTGACCAGCATCCGGTTGGTCCATTGAAGGAAGGCGTTCTCGCTGTAGGTGAACGGATAATGCAGCGGTGCTTCCAGCGTATAGTCGGCGTTGCCGCGGGGCGAATTGATGTGGGTGATGGCGTGGCACGCCGAGCAGGTAATACCGGCGGTCGCGGTGGGATGGTCGACATCGTCGAAATCCGGATCGTCGAAGGCGCCGGAAAAGAACGGCACGGGATCGTGACAGCCCGCGCAGAATCGACTGCGCTTGACGTTGCCGTCGCGTTCCATCGAAAACTGCCGGGTATTGCGTACCGCGAATCGATATACCGGATTATTGAACGACGCGAACCGGTGCATCGAGTGCGACCACTGTTCGTGGACGTCGGCATGACACTCGCCGCAGTAGGCATCGTTCATCAGATCGCGGGCCGGAATGAAATCGCCGCTGGCGGTGCGCGCCAGCGAAGGCTGAAAGTACTGCGCCCCTTCGACCGGCCCAACCCGCCCCCACTGGCGCGGATCCTGTGCCTGGATGGCCAGCACAAGGA
>JAIVHD010000017.1 GCA_020201235.1 Lysobacteraceae bacterium | reverse complement strand
CTCGCATACCGCAGCTGTCCGTATTGCCTTCCCCTCCAGACAACACGGTCGGCATTCTTGACGTTGATTTCGGAGCTCAATACCGAGCCTGTACCTTCCCCTGCCAACGCTTAACGGATGCCCTCACGAACATCCGCCCATGACTCGGGGCTCTGGCGGGCTGCTAACCCTTTCCAGATAGCGGAATTCCACCGCTTGATCTACCACCGGCTGATGCCGGCGCTCTGACTGTCCGATTTGTTCGCTGAGCTCTTGACTTGACGGCGGGCCGTCCTTTTAGAGCATGCGAGCCCGGCATATTTGCTAGCTTCGAACCTCCACTTGGGAAAGAGCCTCGATAATGCGCTTTAATTCTCCGTCAACCTCCAAACCTGATTTCATGAGATGTTTCGCAGACTTGCGCATCGGTTTTTGATTAGATTCACTAAGAGGCTCCAGCGCGGACAACTGCCCAATAATAACGGAGCGCAAATTTGAAATCGCTTGTTTTAGGCGGGCACATCTATCCTCGTCCAATCGCAAAGGTTGAGCTGGGGAGTCGGAAAGTGCGACGCTCGACTTCGCCTTTTCTCCTGAATTTAGGAGAACCTTAAGAAAAGGAAGCAACGCAGACCTTTGTCGATCAGCATACCAGTTTAAAAGGCTAGTAATGGTTTTGACTTTCTTATTAGCGTTTTTTATATCTCCCCGCGCAATGAGCTTGTCCATCAAATCCAGCTCTTGGTTTAGTCGAGTATCTAATTTTTTCTGTTCTATATTAAACGCCGAAACCTGAGAAATAATCTCAGAAATAGGGGATTTCTGGGAATTCTTATTATTCATTTTCGGTTAGCAACTCGAATCTACCATACAAGCTCTCGTGGTCTCCGACGACATCCAGTAATCTGCGTGCTCATCCACAGTGAAACGAAATATCAACCAATTGCTATTCCTTATCGCCCTTCTCACCAAGGCCCAAGCTTTTGATAAGGTTTCTCCTAGCTTTATCCTGAAGTCTCTTCAATTCTTCTCCTTCGGGCTTTTTTGATCGAAGCTCTTTAGCAATACCCTCGACACGCTTTCTGTATTTCTTTCTGCGTAGGCGCTTTATCAATGCAAGAACTGCCTTACGCTTAATGGCGACATACACAATGGCTGCCGCCACTAGAATTCCAAGCGTCAGCAGCAACGCATAAAAAATATCTAAACCAACTAGCTTAGAGGCTACGAGAGCTATGCTAAAAAGGGCTATGAATTGAGGGACCCAAATGTCGAAAAATAGCCGAACAGAGGAACTTCTGTTGGCTTGCCCGGCCAAGTCTAACGAATCCCGAGCTGCTGCCAATGAATTTATGCCGGGATCATCAAGCAAGGATACAGCATCCGGCAGTTTTCTAATTCTATCAAGCTCGGGCTTTGATCTTTCGCTTATTTCATGGAGTGCACGGCGAGTTGCGTATCTGCGTTTGTGAAGCTTGACCTTCCGCGTTTGAAAGTCTGAGTAGGAGTAGATTGAAAAATGAATTTGCAAATATGCAATTACAAATAGCAAAATTGACAAAAGCTTATCAATTTCGATCTCGCTAGCGGTAGCGCCTGCTAATGTTACTTGTAGTACATCCAAGCCGGTGACGGTAAGAGCCGCTCCAATGAGACACGCCAATAAGAGGTTCCGTCTTGTCCGTAATGTAGATGGTGCGACCGAATCTTCAAACTCTGCGTTTAATAGCGGGTCAAGCGCATCATAAAAGTCAGGCCGCTGGTTGCTCATACTTGCAGACAGCACTCTGCCAAACCAAATGAAAGCGGCACAGCCAGGGCGGCGCAGGCAAGGCTTTGGCCCGATTCGGATTCCGGAGTGCACATATCAGTGCATGAGGACAGCCGAATCGGGTCAAAACGCAGCATGCGTCGTCCTGGCGAAGCCGCTACCCGCATTTTGAATAGCCGCAGGCCAAACAAGTCTGACACCCATCCATCAACACCAACGCCTTTGTACTGCACTTATGACACAACGCCGCCGAGGCCGGATACCCAGTGTCTTCTCCCGCGCCCACATTGGCCGCTCCCTGATTCAACGTCATCCGGACCGAGTCAGTTTCGCCGCTCTCGCGCGCTTCGAATTCGGCCCGCTTTTCTTTCAACATTAATTGATGCTGCTCGGAGAGCTCGTCGGGCTCGAGCAGGCCGATGCGCTTGAAGTGGTGTTCGACCACGGCGCCGATGTCGGCGACGATCGAGGGCACGAATCTTCCGCCGGGTTTGAAGTAGCCGCCCTTGGGGTCGAACACGGCCTGGAGTTCTTCGGACAGGAAGGTGACGTCGCCGCCTTTTCTGAATACTGCCGACATGACGCGGGTGAGCGCGACGATCCACTGGAAGTGGTCCATGTTCTTGGAGTTGATAAAAATTTCGAACGGCCGGCGCACTTCGTGCTCGGTGCCGAGGTTGAGCACGATGTCGTTGATGGTGACGTACAGCGCGTGGTCGTCCAGGGGCGTGCGGATCTTGTAGGTCGCACCCTCCAGGCATTCCATGCCTTCGGGTCGCTCGAGCTTTTCGTGCATGCGGATGATGTCGGCGGTCTTCTTGTCGGCCGGCTCACTTGCCGAGGCTGTGCTGCTGGCTTCTGTGACCTGGCCTTGTTTTTTGTCCTTGACCTGGTAGCCGACGATTTTCTTACTGATCTGTACTGCCATGGTTTTCTCCTACCCCCGGGTCGCGGCCCGCTCGGACGTCGACGTTGGGTTGATGATCGTTCCAGAATGGTGATTTGTCAAATTTTTGGTGTCCACGGTGCGCTTCGCCTTCGGCTCAACGCACCCTACGAAATTCGGTTTCCGACGCAATGATCGCCGTCGACAGTCCACGGTTGCGTATCGTCGTCCCGGCTCGGCGGCCGGGACGACGGAGTTTCTTTTCCGGACGCCGCTCTCCCAACTCCCTACGGGGTGGGGCACCGCCACCTAAGTCCGCTACGAGATATGGCACAGCACGGCGCTCATAAGCAAGACTTTGGGCCAGCCGAGACCCCAAAGCGCGCCTGCTGTGTGCGTGAGGATGCTCGGCCGGATCAAAACGCTGAATTTGGATTTCCTGCGAAGCCATATCAGAATGTAATTTTGATCCTGGGTTTCGCCCAAGCCCGCTACGCGATGGGGCACAGTCAGACGCTCGTAGCCAAGGCTTCGCAAGCCGCGTGACTCCGGAGCGCACATCAAGTGCGTGAGGAAGCACGTGGCGACGCGAAACGCTGGATACGAGTGTCTGACGAAGTCCCATCAGAATTTGCCGTAATAGCCTTCTTTAAGGGCATCAAACAGATTGGCGGCGGTGTGCATTTCCCCGTCATACTCCACCTCTTCCCCGCCTTTGAGCTCGATCTTCTGGCCGTCTTCCAGCTCGAACACGTAGGTGGTGTTTTCCAGGTCTTTGTCGGTGACCAGTACGCCCTGGAATGCTTCGGGGTTGAAGCGGAAGGTGGTGCAGCCTTTCAGGCACTGTTCCCAGGCATCGAGGTAGATATCCTTGAAGTCCTCGTAGGGATAATCCGTTGGCACGTTGGCGGTCTTGGAGATGGATGAGTCGATCCACTTCTGCGCTGCGGCCTGGATGGCGACGTGCTCTTTGGGCGAGATGCTCTCGGAGGTCAGAAAGTAGTCCGGCAGCTGTTCTTCCGGGTCTTCAGTGAACGGCATCGCCTTCGGGTTGACCAGGGTCTTGTAGGCCAGAAGCTCGTAGGAATACACGCTGACCTTTTCCTTGCTCTTCTTGCCCTCGCGAATCACGTTGCGGTTGTAATAATGGGCAAAGCTCGGCTCGATGCCGTTGGACGCGTTGTTGGCCAGCGACAGCGAAATGGTGCCGGTGGGCGCAATCGAGGTGTGATGGGTGAAACGGGCACCGGTCTCCGCCAGCTTTTCGACCAGCTCGGGCGCGACTTCGGCCACCTTCTGCATGTAGCGGCTGTAGCGCGCGTGCAGCACCCTGCCCCGGACCTTGTCGCCGGGCTTGTAGCCGTCGCGGACCATTTCCGGGCGCTTGCGCAGCATCTCTGGCGTGACGTCGAACTCGTCGATCATGATCGGCGCCGGGCCTTTTTCCTCAGCCAGTTCCAGCCCGGCTTCCCAACCGGCCACGGCCATTTCGCGGCTGACTTTCTCGGTGAACTCCAGCGAGTCAGCCTGGCCGTACTTCTTGCGCAGCATGGTCAGCGTGGAACCCAGCCCCAGGAAACCCATGCCGTGGCGGCGCTTGTATTCGATTTCGTGGCGCTGTTGTTTCAATGGAAGCCCGTTGATCTCGACCACGTTGTCGAGCATGCGCGTAAATACCTTGACCGCCTTGCGGTAGTCGTCCCAGTTGAAGCTGGCTTCTTCAGTAAAGGGCTTGTCGACGAAGCGGGTGAGGTTGACGGATCCCAGTAAGCATGAGCCGTAGGGGGGCAAGCCCTGCTCGCCACAATTGTGTGCGTGCAGACCGTTTCCATCGAAAGTGTTGATGCCCGGGACCTGAACGTCGTAGACGTCTTCGACGCCGTCGTTTTCCACAGCAACAACGCGCGCGACAAACCGTTCGCGATTCAATGTCCGCTTGTAACTGTCCAGCGACTGCTTGAGCCGATCGTTCTTTTCGCGATCGGCAAAGCCGATTTCCTGATCGAAGCGCGCAAGGTTTTCCCCGGCGATGACCAGTTCATGCTGGGCTGCGGTGTTGTAATCAGCGTGTCCGCCACGTCCGTCGGGCAGCGAAGTCGAACTCGCGCTACGCCGATCCCGATACAACCGGGAAGCGATTCCGATACGAAGCAGCATTCTCTGCACGGCCTTGAGCCGATCCAGGTCGGACTGAGCGAGGCGAATGCTTACGCCTTTCGACTGGCGGCCTTGAACCGAGCCGTCAGCATCGAAAAGGCCGCGTAAAAAGCCACGGTAGAAACTCGACGACGCCTGTTCGACTTGAGGCGTGATGGCCTTGTCGCCGGGCTTCATGCCGACTTCCAGCGCCAGATTCCGCACCGCACTCAATGTCAGTCGATATTCGTTGCGCCCTGATATTTCCCGCCAGCCATTGAAGTCTGATCGATGCGGCAGTGTTTGTGCGGCCGCCAATGTTTCGCCCGCCTTATTCACCACCCTTCCGTCGCGAGGCGCTGTCAGGCCCAGTGGCTGTGGCGTTTCGCGACCGAGCAAGCCGCAGGCGTACTCGCCCGTACGATGAGGACTTGCGACCGAACGAAACGCCGCAGACGCGGGCCTAACGGCGCCGCAGTAGGAAGGGTGGTGAATAAGGCGGGCTTTGGCCATGACCGCCTCGACGCCGCCACCGGCAGGACTCCCGTTGACGACTGCCGCCGGCTTCCACGCCGACAGCACTGCCTCGTCCTTCTTGAGCGTGCCATCACCCACCAGAAGCCCAAGCAGATAACCTTGCTCGCGCGTATACCGGCCATCCCACTCGGCGCTATCGCGATGATCGTTGAGAACCACTCGGTCTCCCGGAACCAGCGTGCTTGCCTCGCACCATTCCGTATCCGCCCGGTAACGCGTGAACTCGGTGACGCGGCGTACACGGTGATCTTCGGTCAGCCGCAGTTCATACCCTTCCGCGGTAGTCAGTCGAAACACGCTCTTGGTTGCGGTACGGAAAAACCCTTCAGGACCGGTAGCATGATCCTGGCCGTCCACGCGAGCCAGAAATGGCCGGTTGAGCAGATCGGCGACCTGACGCGGTCCTTTCGCTGTATGCACCCAGGTATCCGCCGTCACGCAGGGATTGGTCGCACGGATATTCTCGCACCACCAGTTGTTGTTCATCACATTGTATTGATCGATCAGGATGAAGCCAGGCTCGGCGTAGTCGTAGGTCGACGACATGATCATGTTCCACAGCCGCTTGGCCGGAACCTTCTTGTAGATCCTGCAGGCCACCAGGCCTTCTTCGTTGCTGACGTAGCCGGACTGGATCGGCCATTCGCGCCAGATGACCTGTTCGGGATCTTTCAGGTCCAGGTCGCCGGCCTCGGATTCGAGCACCGGGAACACCAGCGGCCAGTCGGTTTCCTGCCGAACGGCGTCGATGAACGCGTCGGCGATCAGCAGCGAGCAATTGAATTGGCGCAGCACGCCGTTTTCGCGCTTGGCGCGGATGAAATCCATCACATCCGGATGGGCGACATCGAACGTCGCCATCTGTGCGCCGCGTCGCCCCCCGGCCGACGAGACGGTGAAACACATCTTGTCGTAGATATCCATGAACGACATCGGGCCCGAGGTGTAGGCGCCGGCGCCGGACACGTAGGCGCCCTTGGGCCTGAGCGTGGAGAACTCGTAGCCGATGCCGCAGTTATGGATCACCATAAGGCCCGACTCGCCGGCCAGATAGTTGTGATGGCCTTCTACGGTGAAGTCGTAAAAGGTCTCGCCGATGTCAAGATTCCGCGCGACCGAATCCAGCGGCCGTAGCGTGCGGGCGAAATCGATGACGGGCTTGAAATGTGGGAAGCGCATCTCCCAGCGATCAAGCCAGATGCGGCTGATTCGATTCTTTTCGTGGTAACCGTGGTAAAAGCCCAGCTTCAGTCGTTCGGTATGCGAAAGCGAATCGATTTCCCCGGCAAGCGCTTCGCGCAGTGCCGCAGGCATGGCGTAATGGTCGTATTGTCCAGCCGCGCTGGCGTGACATTCGATACGATCGCGCTTGCCGCTGTCGGCCATATATTCAGCAACTCGCTGCAGGAAATGCGAATCGGAAATCTTGATCATGGCAGCGCCGACGTCGCGGATCACGTTGCCGTTGTATATATGACTTCGGCTCTTGCGGAGCGTAATGCCACCATGTACACCGAACAACCCTAGCAGCGCCTTGAGGTTTTCGGCAAATGCCGGGCTCGCCGTAGCGATGGTGACACTGCCGCGCTCGATTGAAACCGTGCCGTCGGTGTCGATCAGTCCGGCCAGGAACGGGAGGAAGTACTCGTCAGGACGCTCGGCGATCCAGCGCGGAACCTGCAGCTTTCCTGCCTTGCGCCCGATCTGGTTGTCGATCAGCTCGGCAGCGCGGCTGGCCTCGAAGCTGGCCACTGTGTAATCCCAGACATCCGTGCCGTTCGGTGTATGTGCATGTACGACCCGCGCGGTGGAGCCACAAAACCCATTGAAAAACGCGGCATAGCGTTCGACGACCTCACGCTCGGCAGCGCGAATCTTGAAAATCAATCGCTGCCCCGCTTTTTCAGCACGTTTGGCCCAGAAACTGCGGCTGGACTTGTACTGATGGTGCTTCGGATAGGCCGAGCCATCGCCCAGGTGCGCACCGGCAAACCAGGCCGTATCGGCCGTCGATTCATCTGCACGCCATTCGAGCTGGCGGTGGACCAGCGCATCGCCGCCACGAACCTGGTCAGCGCGTAGGTATACCAGACGGTCATCGCGAAATACAAGCACCGGATGCTTGATCGACGTCTTCAGTCGGGCGCCGTTGGAGACCAGCTCGATATTCTCTGCACGCGGCACATGGGTGGTCATGTGTTCAACGATCCTGCGCATTTCGAAGCGTCCCGAGTCACGATCGTAGCTCAGCATCATTTCGTGCTTTTCCTCGACCGCGCGCCGGGCAGTGACGACACCCTGCTCAGTTACCACCGACGTATCGGGCGCCACGCATCCGGCTTTCAAAGTCAGCCCGGCCTCGTGCACCTTGCCCAGGATGTCGTTCATCGAGTCGCCGATGGTGCCCGAGACCGTGCAGTTGATGGTCGAGGTGGCCGGCTTGTAGGCCTGCGCGCCGGCATTGGAGGTAATGCGCCCGGCCGGGATGACGCCACGCCGCAGCGCCCACAGGAATTCGCGGTACCAGTGCTCACGCGCCTCATGGTCGTGTTCGGCATCGGCCAGTGCGCGCGCCACCCTTTGATACGTATCATCGATTGTTGCGTCTACGACTTCCCCACCCTTGGATTTCAGTCGATATTTTTTATCCCAGATATCCAGCGACGCGTCCTGAAAC
>JAIVHD010000197.1 GCA_020201235.1 Lysobacteraceae bacterium | reverse complement strand
GCATGAAACCGGGCCAGCGCTTGAATGGGCTCGCGATCATCGCTTGACACGGTCGCGCCGTCAAGCCCCGCAGCAAGGCCGGAACGCTCCAGCCAGACGGCGCGCGGAGCTGCCTTGCCGATTCGCAGCCCCAGATTCAACACCACCTCAGTCGGAATGCCCGCCTGCTCCAGCGTCGAGCCGGACGCTTGCAGACAGTCGGCCGCGTCACAGCCTGATGCAACAAGCTGGTTAAACAGCGCGGCATTCTCGGGCAATCGAAAGTCGCGGTAGCGCGTCATCAATGCGCTCTCGAAGTCGCCTTCGGGCAAGCGGCTCGAGTCACGTTTGCGCCAGGCCGCACTGGATTGCCCACACTGCTGCATTGCCATTGCGGTGACGGCCGTCAATTCGCTCTCCGAAGCAATCCACGCCAATAGGCCCTCGGAAATAAAAATCAGTCCGCCGGCAAGGCAGCCGGCATCGGGCTCGGCCTCGGCCGTTACCTGAAGTTGGTACGAAACCTCGGATGCCGCCGCCTCGGTCAAGCGCTTGAGAGTTTGGCCAAGTAATAAATCGACGTCAGCCGGCAGATCAACAAACGATCCATGCGCAAGCTCAAACTGCGGGTACAGGCGTTTCTCGGCGGCAATCGCGTGCTCGCCGTCCAGGCCAATCGAAACATCAGAGCGACCGCCGCCGCAAGCGGTCAGCACCAGGAGCGTTAAGCTCAGCGCCAAGGCGCTGGCCAACAGGCCGGGCGGCCAACCCCGGCGACGATCGACACCACTCAATCGCTTCCCGGCTTGCTGCGGAGTCGGTTGTGGACAGCGGCGCTGCGCGCTTTCAAGCCCGACCGCATGCACATCGGGACCGGTCGCACCAGTGCTCGAAAGCAAGCTCGACCGTGCATATTCAGAGCGGGTGGACGCTGGCGTCGATTGGGTCATGAAAAGTCCGGATTTTTTCTGCTGACAAGCACGCGCGGTCGATTGTAGCCGCCGAAAGCCGCACAACGCCAGCGTTTACGCATTTTTTCTCGTACTCAGGCGATTTCCGGCGCTTCGGTCTACTCGAAATTCGGCAAATTGGCAAAGCGCACCTGATCGCCCAATTCAACACCGAGCCGCTCCATTTCACCGGCGTTGACTTCCAGCACGTATTGGGCCAGCGCGCCGCTCGGATACGACGGGCACTGTCGAGTTCGGCAGGGCGGTGTGTTCAGCGACCAGCCGACGATTCGACGATCGCTACCGAGATAAAGAATATCCAACGGAATCCGCGTGTTGCGCATCCAGAATGCGCGCGGCTCGGCCCGCCGCCAGATGAACAGCATGCCACGATCGTCGGCCAGCTCGTCACGAAACATCAGACCGCGCGCCTGCAGAGCCGGCGTATCGGCGATTTCGACGGTGTAGCGGTTTCCACCGACCTCGACCCACGGTTCCGACGCACCGCAGGCACTGACCAGGCAGATCGACAACACCAGCGCCGCCAGCGGCCTGAAGAGTTTGGTCATTTTGTTCATAGTGACTCCCTTGATTCAAATGCGCGCAACAGGTCTGGACCATTCTGGATTGTGCCAATCCAAAACATTCTCGTGGCCACCGGCGTGTCGTCTGACCGATTCATAAATTCGTCCGTTGGATCGACGATGCTCGAATCAGCGAACAGAATACCAGCCGGTATTGGTTGCGATCATCGGCCGGACGCGCACGCATCGCCAGCGGCCGCCAGTCAGCGCGCGACCAGCACGGAAACCGGGTATCGCCCTCGACGTCGGCATCGACAAAGGTCAATTCAAGCCGGCTGGCAAAGGGCAGAACCTGACGGTAGAGATCGCCGCCGCCGATCACCATGACGGTCTCGCCCTCGGCCTGTGACATCGCCTGGTCCAGCGAACAGGCCCGCTGGCAGCCGGCCGGCAGCGTCGTCCCGTCAGCCCGGCTCAGGACGATGTTCTGGCGGTCTGGTAAAGGCTTGCCGATCGATTCAAAGGTCCGCCGGCCCATCAACACCGGATGACCCTGCGTGATCGACTTGAAGTGCACGAGGTCGGCCGGCAGGTGCCACGGCATCTGCCCGTCGATACCAATGACACGGTCATGACC
>JAIVHD010000196.1 GCA_020201235.1 Lysobacteraceae bacterium | reverse complement strand
CGCATCGTCGCAAAACGCCCCAGTCACGGCACCTGGCAGCACCTCGTGATGAATAAGGCGGGCTTACGTGGATCCGTCCGGCCCGCCGACGCTTTCGAGCTCTTCCCAGCGCCGGTAGGCAAGATCCAGCTCGGTCTGTACCGACTCGACTTCGCGATTGAGTGCCGCGATGGTCTCGGCCGATTCCTTGTAGAAGCCCGGGTCGTTCATCGTTGCGCTCAATTCGGCCATGCGCTTATCCAGTTGTTCGACCCGGGCTGGAAGCTGCTCCAGTTCGCGGGCCAGCTTGTAACTCAGTTTTTTCGTTTTTCCGGCTGCGGCCTTGGCCAACTTCGACGGGCGGTCGACTTCGGGCCGCTGGCCGCTGCTGGTGCCGCCTGGTGTTACGTCACGGGCTTGCTGACGCTTCCAGTCGCTGTAGCCGCCCACGTATTCGCCGACCCGTCCATCGCCCTCCATGACCAGCGAGGCGGTGATAACGTTGTCGAGAAAATCCCGGTCGTGACTGACCAGCAACAGCGTGCCGGGATAGTCGGCCAGGATGGATTCGAGCAGCTCGAGCGTCTCGGCGTCAAGGTCGTTGGTCGGCTCATCCATGACCAGCAGGTTTGAAGGCGTCGCGAATAGCTTGGCCAGCAGAAGCCGATTGCGCTCACCGCCGGAAAGCTTCGAGATCGGCGCGCGCGCGCGATCAGGCGTGAAAAGGAAGTCGGCGAGGTAACCGATGATGTGCTTGTGCTTGCCGTTGATTTCGACAAACTCCCGGCCCTCCGAGACGTTTTCGGCTGCGGTCCAGTCGTCTCTGAGCGCCGCACGATGCTGGTCGAAATAGACGACTTCCAGATTGGTCCCGAGCGTGACTTCGCCCGAATCGGGTTGCAGGTGACCCAGCAGCAGTTTCAACAGCGTCGATTTGCCGCTGCCGTTCGGTCCGATCAGGCCGATGCGGTCGCCACGAAAAACGATCGTGCTGAAGTCCCTGATCAGCGGCAAACCGTCGTAGGAAAATGAAATGTTTTCGGCCTCGATCACCTTCTTGCCCGACTTGCCTGCGGTCGAGACATCCATGCGCACCTGGCCCTGGGCCTCGCGTCTTTGGGCGCGCTCTTCACGCAACTTCTTCAGGGCCCGCACGCGACCTTCGTTGCGCGTCCGACGGGCCTTGATCCCCTGCCGGATCCAGACTTCCTCGGCGGCCAGTTTCTTGTCGAAATGGCGGTGTTCCAGCTCCTCGGCATGCAAACGCTCTTCTCTGCGGCGCAGGTAATTGCTCCAGTCACCGGGCCATGACGTCAATTGGCCTCGATCGATTTCGACAATGCGCGTTGCCAGGGCGCGAAGAAAGCGCCGATCGTGCGTAATAAACAGCAAGCTTCCGGAATAATTGATCAGGAACTCTTCCAGCCAGTCAATCGACTCGATATCGAGGTGGTTGGTCGGTTCGTCGAGCAATAGCAGGTCGGGTTGCGAGACCAGCGCCTGGCCCAGCAAAACGCGACGCTTCATGCCGCCGGACAGTGCTTCGAAACGCGCATCCGGGTCCAGCGCCAGGTGCTCGATGACCGTTTCGATCATCCGGTCCGCATCCCAGCCACCGGCGGCCTCAATTTTGGTTTGCAAGTCGCCCAGACGATCGGCGTCGAATGCTTTCTCGGCCTGAGCGTGGTATTGGCGAATCAAATCCCCAAGCTCGCCCAGGCCGCGCGCGATGCAGTCAAACACACGTCCGCGCACGTCCTCGGGCACTTCCTGGGCAACACGCGCAATCCGCAGCCCGGTCTGCTTTCGGACTTCACCGCCATCGGGCGCGTACTCGCCGTCGATCAAGCGCAGCAAGGTCGACTTTCCAGCGCCGTTGCGGCCGATCAGCGCGACCCGCTCATCGCGTTCGATGGTCAAGTTGACACGATCGAGTAACAGCGGTCCGCCGATACTGAATTCGACGTTGATCAGAGAGAGCAGGGACATGATCGGAAGTGATTGTGAATAGACGCGGATTGTACAGCTTCGGCTGCACTCGTCCGGTTTCGGGTTTCGGGTTTCTCCCTCCCCTGTTTGCGGGGGAGGGTCGGGGAGGGGGCCAATCAGGCAGCGCGC
>JAIVHD010000195.1 GCA_020201235.1 Lysobacteraceae bacterium | reverse complement strand
CCCGAGCACTGAGCAACGGGCTCAATCGGTCCAACGCTCCGCCCGCCTCCTCAGGAAACCGGCGGCGACGGCGGAAACGGAATGGGCGGCGGTGCGAACGGCGACCGGCCGGCTTCGAAAATGTGGTTCAGCGCCGCCGCCAGCCGGGCGCCGGCGCGAGCCAGCTGGCGCTCCGCCACCGGTTGCCAGACGCTGCGGTAGCTCTCATCCAGCACAGCGATCGGACCCGCGAGCCTTTGCCGATCTTCCTCAATCAGCCCGGAAAGCGCGTCGCCGCGCGGGCGCGGATACAAACCGTTGAAGATCAGCCCCCTGGCCTCAATGACCCAATCGCGCGGCGCGCTGGCCGCCCAGGCACGGCGCTCGTGATCGCCGTGGCGTGCGCGCAGCACGGCGGCAAATTGCCGGCTGTCGAAGACCGCCTGCACCGACGCAAAGATCTGGTTGTCCCAGTAGCGATGCAGGTTGATCACCTCGCCACGGTACAGCGCCGGGACGTCGTTGGCGCCGCGGTCCTCGGCAAAACCCGAGTGCAGCGGCTGATGCAGATCGGCCAGAAAATGCACCAGGAACTTCAGCGCCTCGACGCGCTGCTCGCGCTCCAGGCGGACATCAGCGATGCGCTCGGAATAGCCAAGCACGGCACTGTAGACGTTGCCTTGGGGCAGGTTGAAGTCGGCCGCCGACGGCACCAACACGTCCATCGGGCCGTTGACGTAATGCAGCGGCACGGTTTCAGGCCGGTCCGGGCGAACCTGGTCGGCCCAGGAACCGACATCGGCCAGGCCCTGACCGTCCAGCAGCCCGGCCACCGCAGCGCGCGCGACCGGGGACAGATCGCCCTCGGCCAGGTGCCCGGTCACTTCGTGGGCGAATCGGCTCCAGGCCAAACCCGGAGCCGGCAGCAGCAGAGTAAGAGCCAGCGCAAGCAGCGCCGGGACGGGCAAAAGCTTGGACGGATCCATCAATGCTCCAGCGGTTTGGCGGAAAGCCCGCTATGGTAGCCGAAAGCGGCAAACTTGATCGATGTCAAAGTGCGTCGACTGAGAATCATTTACAGTTGTATCCATGCCGACACTGAATCACCAGCCATCTTCAGGATCTCACCGCGTTGCCATGTCGAAACCAGCGTCCAGCGATGCCCCGGCCAATGCCGTCGCCCTCAGCCGGCTGACGGCTGGCCAGGGTGCGCGCGTGCTCGCCCTGCCCGATGATGACGAGCCGTTCCTGCGGCTGCGCGCGATGGGCCTGTGCGAGGGCCGCAGAATCGAGGTCGTACGCCACGGTAGCCGGATGATCGTCTCGCTGTCGGGGGTGCGCATCGGCGTCGATCGCCGGCTGGCCGACGCCATCAGCGTGGAACCCACTGAATGAAAGCGACCTCCACGGCCACGCTGGAAGCGCCTTCTCCGACCGCAACCGCTGGCAGTCCGCGCACGCGTCGCCTGCTGTTTGCCGGCAACCCCAACGCCGGCAAGACCACCCTGTTCAACCGCCTGACCGGACTCAAGGCCAGAACCTCGAACTACATCGGCACCACCGTGGAAGTCCGCACCGCGCGGGTAGTCTGGCAGGGGCAAGCCGTCGAGATGGTCGACCTGCCCGGTCTGTACGGCCTCGACAATCACAGCGCCGAAGAACGCGTGGCGGCTGAGTACATCGAATCTTCGCTGACCGACCCAACGGTCGATCTGACCGTCGTCATGGTTGCCGACGCCACCAACCTCGAGCGCAGCCTGTACCTGGCCGGTCAGCTGCGCGAGCGCTGTGACGCTCTGGTCATCGCCCTGAATATGACCGACCTGACCCGCCGCCGCGGCATCGAACTGGACTGCTCGACGACTGGCTGACCCATCCGGTGTTCGGGCTGGCTGCCTTCGTGCTGGTGATGGGTGCGTTGTTCCAGTCCATCTTCATGCTGGCCGAGACGCCCATGGACTGGATCGATACCGGATTTGCTAATCTGGGCTCGGCTGCAGCCGACTGGCTGCCGGACAACCTGCTGGGCAGTTTCATCGTCGATGGCGTGATTGCAGGGCTGGGCGGCACCCTGATCTTCCTGCCCCAGATCTTCATCCTGTTCGTACTGATTTCGATACTGGAGGATACGGGTTACCTGGCGCGAGCCGCCTTCGTGGTCGACCGCTACATGGCCCGGGCCGGTCTGCCGGGCCGGGCCTTTGTTCCCATGCTCTCGGCGCACGCCTGCGCCATTCCAGCCATCATGAGCACGCGCACCATCGACAACCCGCGCGATCGCCTGGCTACCATGCTGGTGCTGCCGCTGTTTTCCTGCTCGGCGCGCATCCCGGTCTACATCATGGTGACCGCCATGCTGTTCGCCGACCAGCCGCTGCTGGCCGGCGCAGTCTTTGCCGGCGCCTATTTCCTCGGCATCGTGGCTGCCTTCGCCGCCGCCGTCGTCATCCGCGGCACCCTCCTGAAGGGTCGCCCCAATCCGCTGCTAATCGAACTGCCGACCTACAAGCGCCCCCACCTGCGCACCGCCCTGACCACCGCCATCGACCGCAGCGGACTGTTTCTGCGCCGGGCCGCTACCCTGATCCTGACCATCAGCATGGTTCTTTGGGTGCTGGGCTCCTTTCCGCGGCTGGATACCGAACAGTTGCCGGCCGCTACCGCGCAACAGGTCGAGCAACTGCGGGCCGGCCAGGCTTCGCCGCAACGCATCGAAGGCGTCCTGGCCGCCGCCCAGCTGGAGCATTCCCTGGCCGGCCGCCTGGGCAAAACCATCCAGCCGGTGTTTGCGCCGCTGGGCTTCGACTGGCAGATCAGCGTCGGGGTGCTGGCTTCTTTCGCCGCCCGAGAAGTCATCGCGTCTTCCCTGTCGGTGCTCTACGGCATGGGCGCAGAAGCCGAAGAGGACCCGACCAGCATCGGCGAGCGCCTGCGCGACAACGTCTCACCGGCCGCGGGCTTAAGTCTGCTGGTGTTTTTTGTGCTGGCCATGCAGTGCCTGCCGACCCAGGTCATCACTCGGCGCGAGACCGGCACCTGGCGCTGGCCCTTGTTCCAGCTGGGCTACATGTCGATCCTGGCGTATTCGGCCGCGTTCCTGACCTACCAGCTCGGCTCGATCTGGCTGGGCTGAAGCCCACCCCTTACGCCGCCCGCCCCTTCAGTCACGCCGTCGAGCGCTGGCCCGGTCGCTGGCCCGCGTGGCCGACTCTGACCGCGATCCTGATGCGCTCGATCGCGCGGCGGACCGATCGAC